>DASSTY010000266.1:0-2450 GCA_035707585.1 Gemmatimonadales bacterium | reverse complement strand
AAAAGAGGATCACCGCGATCTTGAGGAGCACCATCGCGTTGTTCCAGTTGGCCGACTCGCGAATCCCGATCACCAGGATGATGGTGATCACCGCCACCGAGAAGAACGCCGGGAAGTTGAAGATGATGGGAATGCCGAAGAGATGCGGCGCGCTGCTCACCGCCGACGCGAGGTACTGCGTGGCGGGGTCGGTGGCGCCGTGGGCCAGCGATCGCGCAGCGTCGAAGGCCGAGCGATAATCGGTGGCGAGCCACGCGGGCATATCGAGGCCAAAATGCCGCAGCAGCTCCCGGAAATACCCCGACCAGCCGATCGCCACGCCGATGTTGCCGACGGCGTACTCGATAATCAGATCCCACCCGATGATCCACGCCACCAGCTCGCCCAGTGAGGCATAGGCGTAGGTATAGGCCGAGCCGGAAATCGGGACCATCGCAGCGAACTCCGCGTAGCAGAGCGCCGCGAACCCGCAGGTTACCGCAGTGAGAATGAACGAGAGAACGATGGCGGGCCCGGCGCCGGGGCGAAGTGCGTCGCCCACGATGGCGGTGCCGGTCGTGGCGAAGATTCCGGCCCCGATGATGGCGCCAATCCCCAGAGCGGTGAGGTGCCACTTGTTGAGAGAGCGCTTGAGTCCTCCGCGCTCGGCAATGTCATCCTCACAGTCCTGGACGGACTTCCGTACGAAAAGCTGGGACATGTTCTCGCGGGTAAGGGTGAAGTGGCCCCGAGCGTTGCGGGCGACGCAAGTTAATCCGGTCACCCCGTCCGGCGCACCCTCGGGCCGGCGCTATTTGGTCGGCAAGGTCCAGGTCAGTGGATAGACCCCGGCGATGGCCTGCCCGTCGGGCGCCCGGGCCGGCTTGAACCGAAACGTCTCCATGACCGCCCGGAACTTCTCGGCGTAGTCGTGATCGGCGATCGGTGGGTCGATCTTGAAATGATCCACCCGTCCGTCGGCAGTCACCCAGAAGGTCACCTGGATTTCCTTCCCACGGAGCGCCTTGGGCGGGCTGTCGAACGGCATGGAGCCGTGGACCCATTGCGGCTGGCTGCCGCCGCCTCCACCGCCTCCGGTACCGGCTCCGCTGCCGGGACCGACCCCCGACCCGCTCCCCGGGCCGACGCCGCCACCACTGCCCCCGCCACTGCCGCCGCCCGAGCCGGCGCCCTGGCCGTCACCCAGCGCGAGCCGGGGCGCCGAATCGATGGTGGGCGACGGCAGCGTATTCGGCTGCACGGTTGCCACCGCCACCTTCTCCGGTACCGGCTGCTCCACTTCGACCGGTGTGGGGACCGGAGGCGGGACTTCGGGTTCGGTTGCAGTCTGCTTCTGCGCCGGCGGGGCGGGCTGTGGCAGACTGATGAACGCCACCTCGGAGCCACCGCCACCACCGCCTCCGCCGCCACCACCGGGCCGAAGCCAGTTGAGCCCCGGTGAGTCAGACGGCGTCCACGGCCCACCGGGCCGGAAGATGATCAGCGCGATCAACAATCCGTGGATGACGAGCGAAACGATCAGCCCGGCCATCCGGCGGCGCGGCCGTGGGAGGCCCAACGAGAGAGGATTGCGAGAAGCCATGGAGCTTACCGAAAGATACACTCACGACTCCGCGGGACGTCTACCCGGGAGACGCCGACTCAGGCTGGTAAAACACCTGCGGGGACCCCGGAGGATCCCCGCAGTGAGTGGTTGCACTGCAACCCAGGCCATGGCGGCCGGCTGAACTACTGCGCCGCCGCGGTGGCCGTCTTGACATCGGCCGGAGTGAAGCCGATGACCTGGACCCCGACGCCGCGGGCCACGTCCATCGCGTCGATTACGTCCTGATACAGCCGATTTGGCGCCGACTTGATGAACAGGAGCTTGGCCGGCCGAGGGTCGAAGATCGCCTTGAGCTGGGTATCCAGCTGGCCCTTCGGAACCGGCTGCGCGTTGATGGCGTAACTGCCATCGGCGTTGAGCTGCAGCACGATCTGATTGGACTGCTTGACCGTGGCCTGGGCCTTCTCTTCCGGCGGGACCTGAACCCGCATGGTCATCCGGTTGAGCGGCTGCGAAATCATGAAGATGATGAGCAGCACCAGCAGAATGTCGATCATGGGAACGACATTCGGCTCCGACTGCATGCCGCCGCCGCCTCCAACGGACATGCCCATATCAGCTGCCTCCTCCGCCGCCGAGTTCGACCTTCTGGTCGGGCTCGGTGACCGCTGCCAAGACCCGCACGCCAGCCTTGCGTGCCGTCTCCACCGCCTCCTGAATCTTGGCGTAGCGGAGTTTGTTGTCGGCCTTGAAGTAGAGAATCTTGTCGCCGGTGTGCCGCGCATAGAGCGAGCGCAGCTGATCTTCCAGGGTACCTTCGGGCACGGCCTTCCCGTTGATGAAATACCGCCCCAGCTCGTCGATGCCGAGGACGATTTCGTTATCGCCTTCGGGATCGGAGAGC
>DASSTY010000265.1:0-4728 GCA_035707585.1 Gemmatimonadales bacterium | reverse complement strand
GGCCCGCTTCGAGCTGGCGCTGGTACTGGTTCAGGTAGAAGTCGAACGCGCCGGCGGGGGCCGAGTCCACCACCTCCATGTCGGCGCTGGGCATGAAGAGTTTGCCGAAGTGAAGCAGCCCATGCCGAAAGAACATGTAGTTCGGCACTTCGCGCGGCGGCCGCGGCAGCGGGCTGATCCGCGCAAGCAGTGCTGAATCGAGAAACCGCAGCTTCAACCCCGCCTCGACCACCGACACCGACGCAAGCCGCCCGACAATAGCCGGCGGAGGCAGCGGTGCGGTCGGATCGAGCACCAGATCGTTCCCGTCAATCGTAAGCCCCACCGCCTTGTGGGCGTCAACTACCTGTTGCAGCGTAATTCCAAACAGGTTCATGAACCAGTCCACATCCAGCGCACCCACGTTCACATCCACCGGATGCAGCCGGATCAACCCGCCGCCCGTGACCGCCACCGTTGCCTTGATCGTGAACGGAATCCCGACGCCGTGATGGAGGAAGCCGCGCACCTCGAGCAGCGAATCGTGCGCAGCCAGATGCAAGTTGCTGAGGGGCGGGTCGTCGGAGGGAAACGCGTAGCGATTCATGATCCGCGCCAGTCCGGTGGTGTCCACCACCACCACCGCCTCGGCCAGGTGAAGCACGAACGATTTCGGATCATCGAAGTTGACCGCATCGCCCCGATGGCGCGGTCGCATCACACCGGAAAGCTCGGCGATGTCGAGAGCGAGAATCGGGTCCAGCCGGAAGTGGATCCGGCGCATCCGGGTCACCACCTCTCCGTTGGTGTCGGCGGCGGGCGCCGGCACCGCCGCGACGGGGGGACGGCTCACCGGCGGAAGTACCTCCACCACCGGAGCCGGCCCCACCGGATGGCAGGCGGCAATCAGAAGCATCAATCCGATCGGGCGCGCGGGGTGCATCGCGCTACCGTAGCACCGCCGCCGGGTGGGAGCGGTGCCGCCGGTCACGTCCAGCCGGACCGCTGGCGGGCCGCGGATACCGCGCTATTCATACGGGGACACGCGGGCGATGAACCGACTGTCGCCCCGGCACACGGGAGGAATCGTGACCAACCAGCAGAACTATCCTGAAACCGATCCGCGCTATCACACCGCGCGACTCAAGCAGATGCTCCGCAACACCGCCGAGCACGCCCGGGAGGACATCGAAAAGGTGGATGACCCCCGGGCGCGAGCGCTGTTCGAAACCACCGCTGAAGTGCTGATCGGGCTGGAAACCGCCTACCGGCACTTCGAGGAGAAGAGCGAACCGGCCTGGCGGTAGCGCTACAGCGACTTCAGGTACTCGACCAGATCGGCCTTCTGCTGGTCGGTCAGGTCGAGGCCCTTACGCGAGTTGTACAGCTCCACCACATCGCCCAGCGTGGCGGCGATGCCGTTATGGAAGTACGGCGGATGCTGCCAGATGCCATGGAGCGGCGCGGTGCGATACAGCCCCGTCGCGCTGCGCGCTGCGGTGCTGGGCGCACCATTGGGTTCGGGCTCGCTCACCACTTCCGATGGCGAGTGGAGCCGAGTGTTGCCATCGCTCAGCAGGGTTCCGGTATGGCAGGTGGAGCACTGCGCGGCGCCGTTGAACAGCGCTTTGCCCCGCGCGGCCGCGTCGGCGTCGAAGCTGCCCGCCGGCGGCGGTGGCGCGGCCAGGCTGAGCTGATAGGCTTGCAGCGCCGGCAGCAGCGGACCAACGATGTCGGGCGGGTTGTTGACGTTGACACCGGTGCGCGGCTCGCTGAAGCTCCCATGCCCGTGCATCTGGGTCACACCGACATAGCGGTTCCAGTACTCGATGTTCTTGCCGTCGCCGGTGACGGTGATTGAATTCAGCCCGAGCAGCCCGTACGCCGGAGGAATTACCTCGGGATTGCTCTTGCCGTCAAAATTGAACCGTGCGTCGTACTTCCCCGGCCCCCAGGAGTTGTAGACCGCTTTCTGATCGGCAGTGAGAGCGGGAGACAGGGCGATGATCGCGCCGGGGTTGAGATCGCGATTGGGCCAGCCATCCAGCCGCCGACCGATCCCCGGCGCAAACGAATTGTCGACGGTGGAGTGACAGAGCGCGCAGGTGATTCCGACCGCGGTGAGCGTGTCCTTCCCGTTGACGGTCTCAACGGTGCCGTGCACGCCGACGACCGCATTCAGCTTGAGCAGCGCCACCGTCGTGGCGGGATCGGTCAGACTGATGGCGCCGCTCTGAATGCCCTGCACTACCTCGGGCGGCAGCGCATCGGCATCGACCTTGAGACCGACCGAAAGCGCAGTGGTGGGATCCACCGCGGTTTCGATCACTTCATTCATCCGCAGCGTGTCGGTCCAGAAGCTTTCGTCACCGAAGGTGTTGAAGCGGAAGATGTCCTTGCCCTGCGCTACCAGCGCCGGATCGGGCGGCTCCGGCGTTGGCGAATCAGGGCCGGTGCCCTTGTCGCCGCCGCAGGCAATCGCCAGCGCGGCAACGCTGCAGCCCAGCAGCAACGATAACGTTCGCATGGTGCCCCCAACGATTGATCCGTGATTGACACCCCTGGATCAATGATGGGGCGCGCCGATGAGTTTGTCTGTTAGCCGCGTAACATCCGATTTGATTACACCTGGCCCGATCGCGCGAGCAGAGTGCGCAGTGCGTCGCAGTCCACCATGATTCTGCCGCGGCGTCCATAGCTGATGCAGTCCCTGCTGCGGAGCTGATTGAGCAATCCCGACACGACTTCGCGACGCGCACTGATCAGCCGCGCCAGCTCTTCCTGGGTGATGCGATAACTCAACCGCGTGCGGCTGGGCGGACCTTCGCCGAGATCGGCGGCGAGATCGAGCAGCGTGCGCGCGAGGCGGTCGATCGCCGACTCTACCGCGAGGCTGTGCAGCCGTTCGTAGGCGTGCCCCAGATGGGCGCAGGCAGCCGATGCGAAGTCCAACGCCGCATCGGGGTCTCGGCGAAACCGAGCGATCAGCAGAGGCACCGGGATCTCGACCACTGCACTCTCAGCCAGGCCGACCGCCTGATCGGGGCGTTCGCCCAGCGAGAGACAGAGTTCTCCCAGCATATCGCCGGCCTGATGCATCCGGAGCGTGACCACCTGCCCATCGGGGGCGACCATGCTGGTCTTGATCAATCCCTCACGAACCCAGTAGACCGCGCTCGCTGCTTCGCCCACATGGTACAGGTACTCGCCCGCCCGAAGGCGCCGGGCCGGGCGCCGCTCCAGCTCTTCGCGGAGCGATCCGCCAAAGGCCGCCGTCACATCAGTTCCGGTGCGCCAGCCGCAGGAACTCGTCGCGAGTCATGGGACAGTCGCGGAACTCTCCGCGCACCGCGCTGGTGATCGTGCTGGAGCCCTGCTTTTCGACGCCACGCATCATCATGCAGAGGTGCACCGCGTCGATCACCACGCCGACGCCGCGCGGCTGGAGCACCTCGTCAATCGCCTCCGCGATCTCGTCGGTGAGCCGTTCCTGGACCTGCAGGCGGCGGGCAAAGACTTCGACCAGCCGGGGGAGCTTGGAGAGACCGACGATCCGCCCGGCGGGGATGTAGGCGATGTGAACCTTGCCGAAAAACGGAAGCAGATGGTGCTCGCAGAGACTGTAGAACTCGATATCGCGCACCAGGATCATGTTTTCGTGGGACTCCTCGAAGACCGCGTCGCCCACCACGTCGGCCACGTCCATGCGGTAGCCGCGCGTCAGCCAGCTCATGGCAGCGGCGACCCGTTCGGGAGTCTTCCGGAGTCCGTCCCGCTCGGGATCTTCTCCCAGAAGGGCGAGCTGCCGGCGGACCAGCATCTGGTAGGCCCGGGTCGGCACGTCGACATCTGCAAGTGCCGCTGCCGCACGAGCTTCGAGGTTGGCTGCCTGGGTCACCGGTAGTCTCCCGATCGGTAGAGGTGCCTCAATCTGGCTATTAAAGAAAAATTGTCAAGGTTTTTTGTTGATTATTCACAAACGCTGTTCGATAGATACAAATCGACCGGCTCCGCACAACGTCCGGCCGATCCGGAACGTACCGAGTACAACAGTATCGGTTCACATCAGGCAGTCCGGCCTTCAACCTCAGAGTGTGTCACCATGCGCCGCCTTCATCCCCTCCCCCTCCTCGCCAGCTTTGCCCTGCTCGCCCTGGTTGTCGCTCCCGTCAACGCGCAGTACCCCTCCGGTGGAATGGGAGGCCGGATGGGAGGTGGTATGGGAGGCGGCATGGGCCGTGGCGGGATGATGGGACGACCGGGCCGGATGAACCTGCCGACGCCGGATGAGATCGAGGGGCCGCCTACTCCGGCGGCGATGGATCAGGTGGTCACCTTCCACGACAACCAGGCCGACGAGTACGCCCAGGCGTATACCGCGCACATGGATTCCACTCAGCAGGTGCGCGACAGCCTGCGGAGCACCATGCGGGCGATGCGGGGATCATTCCAGCGCCACGACCGCGGGGCCGCCCACGCCCAGGCCGAGGCGGTGCAGCACAGCTGGAAGGAATTGTCCAAGCAGGATAAGGAGTTTGAGAAGGCGCTGAAGAACATCCTGGACAAGGACCAGCTGAAACAGTACAAGCAGTGGCGCGACGACCAGCAGAAAGCGGCGGAACAGGAGCGGCGCGATCGGATGCGCCAGCAGTTCGGCGGCAGGAGTTAACTCCGCGGCCGTAGATGCCGCGATCCCGCATGATCCACCTCGGCTCCTGAGCGCGGCTCACCCGCGCTCGGTAGCCGAGC
>DASSTY010000264.1:0-2231 GCA_035707585.1 Gemmatimonadales bacterium | reverse complement strand
ACGTTCAGTGATGAACTGGTGGCGGTGATCAGGAAATGACGGACAGACGGACAGACGGACGGACGGACAGACGGGAAGACGGGAAGACGGGAAGACGGAAGGAATTCAGTACCGCCCGCCTGCGCGCTGGCGTGCGGATGGCGTTTGAGCGGCTGGGGCGCTGGAGTGGCTGCCTTCCCGCCGTCCCGTCTTCCCGTCTTCCTGTCTTCCTCCTTGCCCTCGCCGCCTGCGGTGGCCCCGACGCCACCCAGACCTTTTCGCCGGGAGATGCGCGGGTCACCGCGGAGCAGGTGATCGGGCAGTGGTCCGCTGAGCTGACCGACTCGCTCCCCTGCCCCGACACGCTGGCCAGCCGTACGCTCGTCTTTGGCGTGGGTGGTGACCCGGGAGATGTCGGCCCGGGGGGAACTCTGAACTTCACCAGCACCTGGAGCGCCGGCACCGACCCGGGCGGCGGAGTGGCCGGCACGGTCAATCTGGTCAACGGCCAAATCGAGCTCCGCCTCTTCCGCGACGGCTACAGCCAGGCGGCCGGCTTCAACGGGTTCATCGGCAGCGACGGCGTGCTGGTCGGCCTGCTGACCGATCCCTACACCGGATACCCGCCGCTCTTTGGCGGCAGCGCCTGTCTGTTCAAGGTGGCTGCCGAGCGGGTGGCGTCGCCGTGACCCGCCTCTTCGGCGTGCATCCCAGCGAAAATGGCGGAGTCGACCTGGCAGTGCTGCGAGCCGCGCACGCCGGTGCCAACGCGGTGCAGATCTTTACTGCGATTCCCAAGTTCTACAACGATAAATCGGCAGTCCGCCCCGAGCGCGCGGCCCGATTCCGCGCCGCGCTTACCGAAACCAGCCTCGGCCCCCATCAGGTGATGGTGCACGCCGGCTACCCGATCCATCCAGCCACCGACGACGAAGCGAAGTGGACCCGCGCCGCTGCCGGACTGGCCCGTGAACTCGAGCGGTCTACCACTCTGGGCGTGGCGGGCGTGTGCTTCCATCCCGGGTCGGCGGGCAAGGGAGACAGGATGGAGGCAACGACGCGGGTGGCGCGCGCCATGACGCAGGCGCTCGATGCGGTGAGCGGCGAAACCAGACTCTGGGTGGAGAACACCGCCGGCGCCGGCAATACGATCGGCCGCACCCCCGAGGAAGTCGGCGCCATCCTCGCCGCAATCCCCGAGCGGCACCGCCACCGGATCGGCTACGGACTCGATACCTGCCATCTATTCGCCGCGGGGTTCGATATCGCCGCATCGCCCGAAGCGCTGGCTGCTGTGCTCGATGAATTTCAGGCGGTGGCAGGGATGCCGCCGGCATTCTTTCACCTGAACGACAGCGACGGTGAACTCGGCTCCAATCGCGACCGGCACCGGCTCCTGGGCGAAGGTCAGATCGGGCTCGAGCCGTTTCGCTGGCTGCTCAGCGACCGGCGCACGGTCGGCGTTCCGCTCATTCTCGAAACGCCGGCCGCCGCCGAGCCCTCCGAGGATGATTCATCCGCCGACCCGAACGATGCAGCGATGGTCACACTGCTGCGCGGTCTGGCCGGCGAAATCGGCTACTGATACTGGATGTAGAGAGGGGCCGGATCGAGTTCGAGCACCTGGCTGGGCGACATCAGCGGGTGATCGTTCTTGGGATTGTAGAAGAGTTTGAACCCGGTGAACTGAACCGGCTCCCGCAGAATCACCTGCCGCCAGGCCGCCTTCTTGAGGGCGGGGCTCCCGAAGCCATCCATGTCGATCACCACCTGCACCCGCGGATCGATCCTGATCTGCCGCGCGTTGGTGAGCATGTCGTTGGTAAACCGGTGAACTACCAGCACCTTGGGGGGCAGATGGTACTCGGTTACCAGTCGAGCCAACTGGTCTACCGCGTAATTCACATCCGACGCGTCCATCGTACCGATGTAGCGGCCGGGGAGCCGTCCGTTCTTCATCGAGAATTCGGGATCCAGCGCCAGATGCACGTAGGGCCGCTGCAGATAGGGGAGCAGTCTGGGCAGCTCTGCCTGGACGGTGCTCTGGCCCACCTGAATGTCGAGAAATAGCAGGTAGTGCTTCTGCTCTGCCCAATTCGCCACCTGCTCGATCAGACTGTCGGTCATCCGGAGGCGGTGCTTGCCGTCGGCGCCGGGCTTGCCCTGCGCCACGGTGGCGATCAGATGCAGCGCCGGGATCACCTGGTGGGTGCTGTCGGCCGCCTGCCACTTGGCTGCCACCTCAGCCAGGT
>DASSTY010000263.1:0-2483 GCA_035707585.1 Gemmatimonadales bacterium | reverse complement strand
CGGCGCCGCCCAGGGTGGCGAATCGGCGTCCAGCGCACCGGCCCAACCCACCATCGTGCCGTCGGGATGACGGGCAATCCACGCGGTTCCATCAACTTGCACGGAGGCGTCCGGATTTGCCAGGGCGACGGCGGTCTCCAGCAGCCCCTTGATGTCCCACTCATCCCAGACCGGCGGCTCGGCAGCGGTCCAGTGGGCCGGCACCCGCGCTCCACTCACCACGCCGGCGGCGTGGCGTTCTTCGTCGGCACCCCGTGCGCTCCGCGCGAACACGGTGCCGATTTCGAAGAGGCGGATATCGCGGCTCTGCCGGGCCCAGTTGAGTTCGGCCTGGCGCACCAGTCCCGGGAGGAGGCGGCGGCGGAGCCAGGCGTCAGCGCTGGAGAGCGGATTGATCAGCGCCACACTCTGCTCGTCTTCCTGCGGCCCGACCGGCAGCGTCACCGCTTCGAGCAATCCCTCGGCGACCAGTCCCCGGCGCACGTGGTCGACCGCTCGTTCGATCGGTGCATCCGCCCCGGAACCAACCCGGTAGCTCCGGAGCTCCGAGGGAAATTCGCCGTAGCCGTGGAGCCGGGCGACTTCTTCGATGAGATCGATTTCGCCGACCAGATCGGGACGCCAGCCGGGAACATCCACCGCGATGCGGCGGTCTTCCGGTTTGGCCACCACCGTAGCGCCGATGGCGACGAGGTGCTGCTCCACCTGGTGCTGAGTCAGTTCGACGCCGAGCACCTGGGCTACTCGATCGAGCCGGAGAAAAATCCGCGGCGGATGACTCGGCTCGGGCCAGAGGTCGAGCGGCGCTTCGGCCAGCGTACCCCCGGCGGTGGTGAGCACCAGCTCGATGCAGCGGCGCATCGCCTCCATGGCATTCCAGCGATCGACCCCGCGCTCGAAGCGATAGCTCGCATCGGTGCTGAGATTGAGCGTGCGCCGGGCCCGCCGGATTCGCGCCGGAGCGAAGTAGGCGCATTCCAGGAACACATCGGTAGTCGCGTCGCTCACCTCGGTGCCCGCGCCGCCCATCACGCCGGCGACGCCGATGGCGCCGGCCGGATCGGCGATCACGGTCATCTCGCTCGACAGCGTGCGCACCGTTCCGTCGAGCGTCTCCAGCTTCTCGCCTTCGCGGGCGCGCCGGGCAGTCACCTCGGGACCGTTGAGGCGGGCGAGATCGTACGCGTGCATCGGCTGGTTGAGTTCGAGCAGCACGTAGTTTGTGGCGTCGACCACGTTGTTGATGGCGCGGACTCCGGCAGCCTCCAGCCGGCGGCGCATCCATTCGGGCGACGGCGCCACGGTGACTCCGCGAATCACCGCCGCATGAAAGCGGGGACATCCTTCGGCATCTTCGATCGCCACCGACACGCCGCCCACGATGCCGTCGGACTGCTCGCGCCGGGCCGGCGGAACATCGATCGATTCGGCACCGGGAATGACCGGCAGCCGGAACGGCACGCCGTACGCCGCACTCAGCTCGCGGGCAATGCCCTTGTGCCCCAGCAGATCGGGACGGTTGGGGGTGACGTCAACCACCAGGCGATCGTCGGCCAGCGGCATCGCCTCGAGCAGCGGCGTGCCGGGCGCCGCGTCGGTGTGGAGTTCCCAGAGCCCGTCGTGATCCTGCCCCAACCCGAGTTCGCGCGCCGAGCAGAGCATCCCCTCGGAGTATTCGCCGCGAAGCTTGCGCTTTTCGATCCGGAGCCCGCCGGGAAGCGTGGCACCGATCGGCGCGAACGGATAGTGGTGGCCGGTGGTGACATTGGGCGCGCCGCAGACCACCTGCCGCCGCTCGGCGGTGCCGTCGTTGACGGTGCAGAGCCGCAGGCGATCGGCGTTGGGATGGGGACGGACGTCTTCCACCAGCGCGACCACGATGTCGCCCAGGCCCGGGTGAATCGGCTCGACCGCGTCCACCGGCGCGCCCAGCATCGCCAGGCGGGCCGTCAGATCGGAAACGTCGAGCGGCCGGCGCAGGAAGGCTTCCAGCCAGCGTCGTGAAACGTTCATCGGAGTTGCTCGAGCAGCCGCATGTCGCCCTCGTAGAGCAGGCGGATGTCGGTGACACCGTAGCGCTGCATGGCGATGCGGGCGGGACCCATGCCGAAGGCGAACCCGGTATAGCGCTCGGGATCCAGGTTGGTGTTGGACAGCACCGCGGGATGGACCATGCCGCAGCCCAGAATTTCCATCCAGCCGGTCCCCTTGCAGGCGGGACAGCCGGTGCCGCCGCAGAGCTGGCAGGCCACGTCCATTTCGGCCGACGGCTCGGTGAACGGGAAGTACGACGGGCGGAACCGCACCGGTGTGGTCGCGCTGAAGAACCGATGGGCAAAGTGGCTCAGCGTGGCCTTGAGGTCGACGAAGCTGATCCCTTCGTCTACCGCGAGCCCTTCGATTTGGGCAAAGGCCGGCGCGTGCGACGGATCAAAGGGATCGTTGCGGTAGACCATTCCCGGAATCACCACCCGCACCGGCGG
>DASSTY010000262.1:0-2571 GCA_035707585.1 Gemmatimonadales bacterium | reverse complement strand
CCGCCCGTCAGTCCGTCTGTCCGCCTGTCCGTCCGTCCGCCTCTTTTCACCCCCTTCCACCTCCGCAGCATGCTCCTGCCCAACCGGATCGTCGTCTCGCCGATGGACATGTACAGCGCCGAGGATGGGATGCCCAATGATTTCCATCTGGTGCATCTGGGATCGCGGGCGATCGGAGGTGCGGCTCTGGTAATGACCGAGATGACGTGCATCTCGCCGGAGGGGAGAATTACCCTGGGATGCACCGGGATGTACCGGCCGGAGCATGTGGATGCCTGGCGGAGAATTACCGACTACGTGCATCGCTGGACGCCGGCGCGAATCTGTCTCCAGCTGGGGCATTCGGGGCGAAAGGGTTCCACGCGGCTGATGTGGGAAGGCGAGAACGTGCCGCTGCCGGACGGCAACTGGGAAGTAATAGGGCCGAGTCCGGTGGCGTATGGTGAAGGGATGCAGGTGCCGCGCGAAATGACCCGCGCCGATATGGAGCGGGTGCGAGATGAGTTCGTGCGCGCTGCCGAAATGGGCCTCGCGGCCGGATTCGACATGCTGGAGCTGCACTGCGCGCACGGTTATCTCCTCTCCAGCTTCATCACGCCGCTCAGCAACCGGCGCACCGATCAGTACGGCGGGTCGCTGGAGAATCGGCTGCGGTATCCGCTGGAGGTGTTTCGGGCGATGCGGGCCATCTGGCCCGAGGAGCGGCCGACGTCGGTGCGGATCTCCGCGACTGACTGGGTGGAGGGGGGCGTGGACGGCGCCGAGGCGGTGGAGATCGCCCAGGCGTTCTACCGCGCGGGGGCTGATATCATACATGTATCGGCGGGGCAGACCTCGGCAGACGCGCGGCCGGTCTACGGGCGAATGTTCCAGACCCCGCTGAGCGATCGGATCCGCAACGAGGGCGGGGTCCCCACGATCGCGGTCGGCAATATCACCGATCCCGACCAGGTCAACTCGATCATCACCGCCGGCCGGGCCGACCTCTGCGCGCTGGCGCGGCCGCACCTGGCCGATCCATACTGGACGCTGCACGCCGCCGCGACGCTGGGCTATACCGACCAGCCGTGGCCGGTGCAGTATCTCACGGGGCAGCGGCAACTCGAGCGGCTGGCAGCCAGAAGCCGAGCGGAGGCGCGATGACGCAGGATCGCCCGCTGAAGGACCGGCACGCCATCATCACCGGCGGGGGACGCGGGATCGGCGCCGCGATCGGCTGGGAGCTGGGCCGGCTGGGCGCGTCGCTGACGCTGCTGGGCCGCGACCTTCAGGCGCTGCAGGACACCGCTCGCGATCTGATGGACGAGCACGCGGTGGAGGTGCTCACCATCCGATGCGACGTGTCCGATGCGGACTCGGTGGCCGAAGCGTTCGCCTGTTCGAGAGAGCGGTATCCATCGCCCGCAGTGCTGGTGAATAACGCCGGGACGGCGGCTGGCGGATCGTTTCTCGAAATCACCCGCGACAGCTGGGACCAGGTGATTGCGGTGAATCTGACCGGCGCCATGCTATGCACGCGCGAGGTGCTGCCGGCGATGCTGGAAGCGGGAAACGGCCGAATCGTCAACATTGCCTCCACTGCCGCGCTGCGCGGCTATCGCGGGGTGAGCGCGTACGTCGCCGCCAAGCATGGATTGCTGGGCCTTACCCGCGCGCTGGCGCAGGAAGTGGCACGGCGCGGCGTCACCGTGAATGCCGTGTGCCCCGGCTACGCTGAAACGGGAATGGTGCGCCAGGCGCTCGATGCTCTCACGGCGGATGGCCGCAGCGAATCCGATGCGCGCCAGGTATTGCTGCGCGGGAAGCCGCTGGGCCGGCTGATTACTCCGCAGGAAGTGGCCGCGGCGGTCGGGTGGCTCTGCACGCCGGCGGCATCGGGGATTACGGGAGAGGCGATCGTGGTGGCTGGGGGAGAGGTGGTGTAGGGGCCAGGTGACGACACCGCGATGAGACTGCCGCGTCGACGCGTGCAACGGTCCGGCACGGAAACGGGAGGTAGGTGATGAGCCAACTCGATGGGATCAGGCCGAGCGGGTTCCGTTGGGAGGTAAAGGATCGGGTTGGGACCATCACGCTCGACCGGCCGGAGCGGAAGAATCCGCTCACCTTCGAGGCGTACCGCTCACTGGCCGACACCTTTCATGCGCTGCAGCAATCTTCCGACGTGCGTGCGGTGGTGGTCACCGGGGCCGGCGGAAATTTCTGCTCCGGTGGCGATGTTCACGAAATCATCGGCCCGCTGGTAAAGCTGCAGGAGTCGGGGCGGGCGGACGAGCTGCTCCGGTTCACCCGTCTCACCGGCGAGGTGGTGCATGCGATGCGGCGCTGCCCTCAGCCGATCATCGCCGCAATCGACGGCGTCTGCGCCGGTGCCGGGGCGATTCTGGCGATGGCGTCGGATCTTCGATTGGGCACACCGGAGAGTCGGGTGGCGTTCCTGTTTACCCGGGTGGGTTTGTCGGGCGCCGACATGGGCGCGTGCGCCATGCTGCCCCGGATCATCGGACAGGGGCGCGCGGCCGAGCTGCTGTATACCGGGCGGTTCATGGCGGCCGACGAAGCCGAGCGGTG
>DASSTY010000261.1:0-3823 GCA_035707585.1 Gemmatimonadales bacterium | reverse complement strand
CGGCGGATTCCCGGTGAGCATCTCGTAGAGCACGCTGCCCAGCGAGTAGATGTCGGACCGGGCCGTGATCTCCTTTTCGGCGGTGGCCTGCTCCGGGCTCATGTAGTGCGGCGTGCCCAGCGAGAGCCCCGTCTCCGTCATCCGGCCACCGGCGGCCGCACTCACCGCCAGCGCGATCCCGAAGTCAGCCACCATGGGCCGGCCGGCGTGCAGCAGGATGTTCTCCGGCTTGATGTCGCGGTGCACGATCCCGTGCTCGTGCGCGTAGTGTAGCGCGTCGGCCACCTCGGTGGTGAGCTTCACGGCCTCGGCCACGCCGAGCTGCCGCTCGCGATCGAGCTTGGTGCGGAGCGTCTCGCCCTCGACGTAGGGCATGACGTAGTAGAGAAATCCCTCGGCGCTCCCCGAGTCGAAGAGGGGGAGGATGTTGGGGTGCTGGAGACTGGCTGTGGTCGTGATCTCCTGAATGAAGCGCTCGGCGCCGAGGACGGCGGCGAGCTCGGGCTTCAACACCTTGATGGCCACCTTGCGGTGATGCTTGAGATCTTCGGCGAGATACACCGTGGCCATCCCGCCGGCGCCGAGCTCCCGCTCGATCCGGTAGCGGCCGGCCAGCGCCGCCGCCAGCCGTTCTTCGGCCGGACTCACCGGCGCTGCCTCACGGTGCCGTCCGCCCGGCGCTCGTCGGATCGAAATGCTCGATCCGAACGAGCTGCGGCTGAGCATCGGGATCGGCTCTGCCGACCATCAGAAACCGCCGGTCGTCCCGGCTGACGGCATAACGCCGGTAATCGAGCCCGACCGCCGCGTCGGTGGAGGCAATGGCATGCGGCGCCCCGGCGTGAAATACCGGGGTCGTCACCACGTCAACGGCCATCAGGTCAACCGTTCCGGTCCCGCGCCGGAAAAAGAGCTCGCGCCCTGAATTGGCCCAGAGCGGCTCGAACCCACCGTTGGTGGAAATCTGCCAGACGCCGTCGTTCACATTGGGAAAGGGACGCACGTACACCTCCCGCCGGCCGGTCTCGTTCGAGGTGTACGCCAGCCAATGGCCATCGGCCGACAGCGCCGGGTTGCTCTCACCCGCCGGCGTGGCAATGATCGGATGCAGCATCGTGTCGACGCCGATCCGCATCGCCAGGATGTCGCCCGATCCGGAGTCCGCGCTTGACGTCCGTGCGATCAGCCATTTCCCATCGTGTGACTCAGTGACTTCCGTAATGTTGCGCCGGGCCCGGGCGAAGCGCCGATCGTTTCCGGTGCCGTTGGCTGCGCGCTCGAACACCGCCTCCGGGGTGACCCGTTCAGACAGAAAAATGACGGAGTGGCCGTCGCTCGAGAAAATCGGACGCGAGTCGGGCGCGGGGTCGAGCGTGAGCCGCGACAACGGGCCGGCCGGAAGCTGCTTGATCCAGATGTCGGTGCCGGTGCTCCCCACCCGAGAGATTTCGACCGCTGCCCTGGTTTCATCCGGCGAAAGCGCCAGCCCCCGGATCTCGCCCTCCTCTGACCAGTTCGGGTCGACCGGACGAGCGGCTCCGTTGCGATCCACCCATTCAAGCCGGGTGCTGGTCCCGGGGGATCCGGCCAGGTAATAGAGTACCCCATCGTCGGTCACCGACAGGTCGATACCCGAATAGTTGCCAGCGATCCGAACATCGTTGAGTGCCGCGGCGGACGGACCCGTGATCCGGAGCTTCTTTTCGCTGAAGGGCGCTGTCTCCAGGGTGCCGTCGGCGGTGACGAACAGCAGATGTCCGGGCTCGTACGCCGCGCTGACCCCCCGCGTCAGCGTGCTACGCTGGCCACTTCCGATCCGGACAGCCACGATGGAATAGTCGGCCGGTACATCGTCGATGTGCCGGAGGCGCATGATCACGGTGTGCGCGCCGGGAAGTACCTGGGGCCAGGCGATACCGGCCTCGTGTGTCGCGAGATCGAGCGGCATCACCGTCTGGCGATCGGTACCGTCCGGGCGGATCCGCTGCAACCCGCCCTGGTCGGCATCGAAATAGATGTACCCGTCGGTGGCCCACGCCGCACCGCTGTTTCCGAGCGGAGTGGTGATGACCGTTCGCGGCGGCCCGCCGGTCAGCGAAACGACGGCCAGCGTCCGCCCATTGTTGACATCGGTAAAGAACCCGACGCTTCGATCATCCGGCGAAATGAACGGGTTATATGCGCCCTCAGTCCCGGGAATCGAGGTGGCGACGAGCGAGTTGCGCCGCTTGACCCAGAGCCGTCCATGAACCGAATCGCCCCCGGTGTAGACCAGCAGCGATCCGTCGTGCGACACCGCGAAATGGGTTCCCTGCATGGCCAGGCTGATGTCCTGCCCCCGCGCCAGCGCGATGGCGAAGCGCGATTCCGGCGGAGCCAGCCTGGTAAACCGCCGCCACGCAATCAGGCCGAGTGCGGCAACGGCGACGGCGAGACCGGCCCAGGCGAACCACCGGCCGTGGATGGGGCGACCGACGCCGCCGGACCGGCGCGCCGGCGACGCCGTGGCGATCCGTCCAGCCAGCGCATCGGCAAACTCGGCCGCGGTAGCGAAGCGGTCGGCTGGCAGCTTCTGCAGCGCGGTGAGGACCGCCTCCTCGACCTCCTCCGGCACCCGCTTTCTGGTTTCTCGAATCGACGCCGGCTCGGCGGTGAGCACCTTGGCGACGATCGACTGCGCGGTGGGGCCGGAAAAGGGCGGCTCGCCGACCAGCATCTCGTAGGTCATGGCGCCCAGCGAATAGATGTCGCTGCGGGCGGTGATCTCCCGCTCGCCCATCGCCTGTTCGGGGCTCATGTAGTGCGGGGTGCCGAGCGACATCCCGGTTTCGGTCATCCGGGTGGCGCCGTCGCTCCGGCTCACCGCCAGGGCGATCCCGAAATCGGCTACCAGCGCCCGGCCTTCGTGCAGCAGGATGTTTTCCGGCTTGATGTCGCGGTGAATCACGCCGTGCCGGTGGGCATAGTCGAGCGCACTCGCCACTTCGCTGGCGAGCCGCACCGCCTCGGCTACACTCAGTTGCTTTTCGCGGGTGAGCAGATCCCGGAGCGATTCGCCTTCGATGTAGGGGACGACGTAGTAGAGCAGGGTCGTGGGTCGTGAGTCGTGAGTCGTCGGCGGTTGCGGGCTGGAGCCCATGTCCCACGACCCATGACCCGTGACTATCTCTCCCGAGTCGAACAGCGGCAGGATATGCGGATGCTGCAGATTGGCGGTGGTCTTGATTTCGGAGAGGAAGCGCTGGGCGCCGATGACCGCGGCGAGTTCGGGGCGGAGCACCTTGATGGCGACCCGGCGGTCGTGCCGGAGATCCTGCGCCAGATACACCGTGGCCATCCCGCCCGCGCCGAGCTCGCGCTCGATCCGGTAGCGGCCGGCGAAATCAGTAGTCAGGTCAGCCATGGCGCCAATCACGCATATGGTGAGCGGCCGACGCCCGGGTAGGGCATCGGTGGGCATCGCTGCGGAGCCTGTTCGGGATGTCTCTAGGAATGTACGGAACTGCTCTCCGCCGCGCCATTCCGGCCCCGGGCACGCCGCGGTGCTTCCGATGGCGGGTCGCCTCCGTTAGAATCGCTCCTGGCAGGTGGCAGTTCCTCCCCTCAGGTCCGCGCTCTTCTCAGCGCGAGCAGCTGCCCCGAATCCTCTCTCGAACCGACCGTGGCCGGCCTGCCGCCGGGTGCGGTGGAGTGTGCATGGCGTTTTCTGATTTTGCTCTCGACCCTCGGCTGCTCCGCGCGGTTGAACAGCTCGGCTTCACCCGGCCCACGCCGATCCAGCGGGATTCCATTCCTCCGGCACTCGCCGGGCGGGACCTGCTCG
>DASSTY010000260.1:0-17919 GCA_035707585.1 Gemmatimonadales bacterium | reverse complement strand
TGCCCCAGGTAGCGGTGCCAGGCCAGATAGGCCACGCCCACCGCACCACCGGCATCGCCCGCCGCCGGTTGAATCCAGATTCGCTCGAAGGGACCTTCCCGCAGGATCCTGCCGTTGCCGACGCAGTTGAGCGCCACGCCGCCCGCCAGGCAGAGATTGGGAAGTCCGGTCTGCCGGTGCGCGGTGTTCACCATCCGGAGCATGATGGTTTCGCAGGCATCCTGCACTGAACGCGCGAGATCCATTTCGCGCTGAGTCAGTTTGCTTTCCGGCTTGCGCGGCGGCCCGCCAAAGAGCTTGTTGAAGCGCTCGCTCGTCATGGTGAGCCCGCCCAGGTAGTCGAAATACTCCTGGTTGAGCCGGAACGAGCCGTCTTCCCGGAGGTCCATCAGCTCCTTCAGAATGAGATCGCGGTACCTGGGCTCGCCGTAGGGCGCCAGTCCCATCACCTTGTACTCGCCGGAATTGACCTTGAATCCGGTGTAGTAGGTGAACGCGGAATAGAGCAGCCCCAGCGAGTCGGGCCAATGTAATTCGCTCAGAATTTCAATGTCGGTGCCCCGCCCCACTCCGATCGACGCGGTGGCCCACTCACCGACGCCATCCATCGTGAGGATCGCCGCCTGATTAAAGGGCGATGGGTAGAACGCGCTGGCCGCGTGGGATTCGTGATGCTCGGCGTAGCGAATGTCGCCTTCCCAGTCGAGCTGGTCACGGAGCTCCCGGTCGATGAAGACCTTCTCCTTGATCCAGAGCGGACCCGCCTTGAGGAAGGACCGGAACCCGCGCGGTGCTATGCCCAGGTAGGTCTCGAGGATTCGCTCGAACTTGAGGAGCGGCTTGTCGTAAAAGGCGACCAGGTCGAGATCGCTGGTGGCGATCCCCCCTTCGCGGAGGCAGTAGGCGACCGCGTTGGTGGGAAACGAGGCGTCGCCTTTGACCCGGGTGAACCGCTCCTCCTGGGCGGCCGCTACGATCCGGCCGTTCCGAAGGAGGCAGGCAGCGCTGTCGTGGTAGAAGGCCGAGATGCCAAGGATATGGGTGGTGCTGGCCGGTGCCCGGTGCGTTCCGACATACTGCCCGAGACCAGGTCGGTGCGACGCCGTTGCCGTCATGGGGGGACCTTTACACGTAAGCTGTTGCCAGTAGAGCCCGTGCGGTCTATCCCGCGCGCTGGGCGCAAATTCAGTACCCGTAGAGACCGGCCGCCCAACAACGGTGGATATTGTTGGGAGACCAAGTCTTGCGGTAGCTTATCCCATCGGGGCGGGGAGCCGCGGTGACCGGTGCTGTGGCCGGGCCGCCACACCGACCATCGGCACACGCTGGAAAGTGTTGTGGGCACATAAGTTGCTCGAACGCGAAGGCTCGGCTCCGACCCCGAGATTACCCCATTCCATGGAAGCCCATGCATCGCCGGATAAGATCGCTCGCCACGTTTCTGGTGCTTCCGTGCATCAGCATCGCGGTCGTGCTGGGGGCCGCGGAACTGTTCCTGCGGGTCTTCCCGCAGTTCCTTCCGCCCATGGCTCGGATCAGGATTCACTGGATCGAACTACCCACCACCGTGTCGCATGGCGACCCCGTCACCGGCTTTCTCTACCCGGCCAATCATCATGGGGTGTACGATGCCGGTGAGATCCACTTCACTTTCACGACGGACGCCCAGGGCTTTCGTAACCCCGTCCCGTGCGACTCCGATACCGACATCGTCGTGATCGGCGACTCCGAGGTGTTCGGCTACGGGGTGGACGATTCGGTGACCTGGACCAGCTTGCTGTCGAAACAACTGC
This sequence comes from Gemmatimonadales bacterium, assembly GCA_035707585.1. Taxonomy (GTDB): domain Bacteria; phylum Gemmatimonadota; class Gemmatimonadetes; order Gemmatimonadales; family GWC2-71-9; genus DASSTY01. The sequence continues at coordinate 16,126 of DASSTY010000260.1, read as the reverse complement.
CGCAGAGCTGCATCACCAACCTGGGGCTGCCCGGCATGTCGCCGACCCAGTACCTCCGGGTATACCAGAGGTTCGGAGCCCCGCTCCACCCCAAACTGGTGATCCTGGGTCTCTTTCCCGGAAACGATCTGGATGATGAGCGGAGCTTTGGTGCCTGGACCGCGGCCGGCTCACCCGGGAACTACGATACCTGGCGGTTTTTCCAGGGTGCCCCGCCGGGGCTGGCTGGTGCCGGCCAGCGACTGCTGGACCACAGCTATCTCTACTGGATGATCCGCGAGACGATTCGGCGGGTCGGCCAGCCGAAGGCCCCGCCAGCGATGACCTTTCCGGACGGTGGCAGGATCCGCTTTACCCCCGACCTGCTCCAGAAGCAGGTGCGCCTGGCGGCACCCGACAGCCCGACCTTCCAGCACGCCATGGGTTCGATCGAACAGGCGGATTCGCTGGCGCACCAGAATGGATCAACGTTCCTGGTCATCGTTCTTCCGACCAAAGAAGACGTCTACCTTCCGCTGCGGGGCGACTCGGTCCCGCCGCTTCGCCCGGCATTCATCCGGGCACTCGAGGCGCGCCGGATTCCCTATCTGGATCTCACTCCCCCAATGCAGGAGGCCGCCCGGCGACGGGAGCGGCTCTTTTTCGAAGTTGACGGTCACCCCAACGCCGCCGGTTACCGGGTCATCGCCGATGCGGTGCTGAATGAGCTGCACCGGCATGCGGCCGACTACCACCTGACCGACTGGAATTGAGCGCGCCCGCGTGAGCATCATCGACGCACGAGAACTGGCTGAGACCGGCGAGTTCGCGACCGACATCTGCATCATCGGGAGCGGGGCCGCCGGCCTGACGCTGGCGTCGCAGCTCGACGCCGCCGGCCAGGATGTCTGTGTGCTCGAAAGCGGCGGGTTCCAGCCGGAATCGGAGACTCAGTCACTCAACGATCTGGAAAATCTGGGCTATCCGATTCGCGAGAATTTCATGTCGCGGGCGCGGTACTATGGCGGGAGCTGCAACATCTGGGCGGGACGGAGCATGCTGTATGGCCCGAGTGAACTGGCCTGCCGCGAGTGGGTGACCGACAGCGGCTGGCCACTGCCCTACCCTGAACTTGCCCGCCATCTTCCCGGCGCGGCGAAGATCCTGGGGCTTCCCAGTGTCGAGCTGTTTGACCCGGAGCGGCACCGGGCGGGGCTCTCGGCTTCGGAAATTTCCCTCTATGCCACCGATGCGCTGACGCCCACCGTATCGCTCTGGGCTCCGCGCCCCAAGCGCTTCGGTGCGGCCTACCGGGGCCAGCTCCGCCGCTCGCGAAATATCCGGCTGATCCTCCACGCCAGCGCCGTGAACCTGAACCTGGATGAGAGCGGCACCCGAATCGCCTCGGTCGATGCGGCTACCATCAGCAACCGACGATTCAGGATCCGCGCTCGGACGGTAGTCCTGGCTTGCGGGGGAATGGAGAACGCGCGACTGCTGCTGCTTTCGCGCGGACAGCACTCCAACGGCATCGGGAACGCCAACGATCTGGTGGGCCGCTACTTCATGGACCACCCACGGGCGGTGTATGGACGGGTTCGGCTCCATCCGTCCACCCGGCTGTCGCTGCTGGACGGATATCCCCGCGCCGAAGGGAAGGTTCAATTCGGCATCGGGTTTTCACCCGAATTGCAGCGTCGAGAAGGGCTGCTCGATCACTACGCCACGCTGGAGATGGCGCACTCCGACTACACGGCGAAGCAGTACCATTCGTTCATTCGGACGATGAAAGTGCTGCTGCGGAAGGGTTACGCCGGCAATCGGTGGGACGTCGGCCGGGCCCGGCTGGGCGATATCAGCGGGCTGGTCTATCTTCTGACGCCGCGCGAGCTGATGCCACATCCTCTCTATCGCGCCTACTGGCGGGCTCGGCGGCTGGTTCGCGGGCGTCGCGGCGGCGGCGAGCGAGTTGTGGTTTACTTCTGCGAGCAGCCACCCGATCGTGAGAGCCGGGTAACGCTCAGCGACCAGCGCGACCAGTTGGGTCTCAACCGGATCGCGCTGCATTGGAACGTCGGCGCCGCCGTTGAAGAATCGGTGCTCCGGCTGCAGTCGCTGCTGCAGCAGCGATTGGCCGAAACCGGACTTGGCACTCTGGAGCCCGGTCAGGGGCCAATCCGCTTTACCGATGCCTCGCATCACATGGGAACGACCCGAATGAGCCACAGTCCGCGGACCGGCGTAGTGGATCTCAACGGCATGGTGCACGGGGTCGAAGGTCTCTACGTGGCCGGCAGCTCGGTGTTCCCTTCGGCCAGCAATCGGAATCCCACTTTTACCATCGTGGCCCTGGCACTGCGGCTGGCCCAGCATCTCACGCAGCGCGCCGGCGGTCCAGCGTGACCACCACCGGGGGCCAGCTGGCCGGGAGCGCCGGCATCCAGCAGAGTGAGTCGCAGCGGGCCGACGCCGAGGCGCGCCAGCGGCGCGGTACCCGCCAGCTCCTGATAGCCCGCGCCGTGTTCATGGTGTTCGGGTATCTCTCCTCGGTCATTCTGGCGCGCGGACTGGGCCCGGCCGAATTCGGCGTCTACGGAGTGCTCCTCGCTACGCTGGTGTGGCTGGAGATGGTGAGCTACGCCGGGATTCCGGCCGCGATCAGTCGGCTGATTCCGCATCATCTTGCCGAGACCCGGGACGTGGAGAGCTCCGGCCGGTTTCTGCTGCTGATCACTTCGGCAACGCTGTTCATCATCGCCTGGCTGCTGGCACCTACGATCGCGCGGCTGTTCCAATTGCAGGATGGTGCGCGCCTGGTGCGGCTGGCGGTGCTCGATATTCCGTTCGCCGCCGCCTACCAGGGATACAACGGCATCCTGATGGGCAACCGCCGATTCGGCCTGCTGGGCGTAAGCCAGGCAATTCTCGGCGCGGCCAAACTGATCGGCGTAACGGCACTGCTGCTGATCGGGATGTCGGTCGAGTACGCACTGATCGCCAACGTAGCGGCTTCGGCGGCCGCGCTGCTCTTCCTGATTGTGCGGCGACCGCCCAGCGGATTCCGCCCGGCCGCCGGATTCCTGCGGCGGATCCTGGTAATCGCGCTCCCGATGGGAGCATTCTATGCAGCGCTCCAGATCCTGATCAGTCTCGATCTCTGGTCGCTGGGGAGTCTCTGGCATGGTGATGCCGCGGTGCTGGGCCAATATGTGGCGGCGCTCAAGATCGCTCAGACGCTGATCGTCATCCCGATGGTGCAATCGGGGGTGCTGCTCGCCTCGGTGTCATGGGCGCTGGCATCGGGCGACCGGGTCGGGGCGCGCCGGCACGTACTGGAAGCCAGCCGCTTTGCCCTGATCCTCTCCGCCGCGGCGTGTGCCGTGGTCGGCGGCAGCGCCGCCCCGCTGATGGGCCTGATCTACTCCGCCGCATTCTCGGCCGGCGGCCCGTTTCTGATCCTGCAGCTGGTGGCGTTCAGCTGTTTCGCGTTCATGGATGCATTCGCCCACGCGCTCATGGCGGCAGGCCGGCAGCGCACCACCGCCGCGGTCCTGGTTTCGTTCATTCCCGTCGTGCTGGTCGCCAATATTCTGCTGATCCCGCGGCTCGGCCCAATGGGCGCCGCTGTGTCGCTGCTGATCGGCATGCTGGGCGTTTCGCTGGTAACCGGGATCGTAACCTGGTGGGAGTTCGGCTGTCCCTTTGCTCTTCGCACCGTGGCGCGGGTTGCTGCCGCGGCGGTGCCAGTGGTCCTCCTTGGCGTGTGGCTGCCGGTGTCCGGGCCTGTTGTCCTCATCAAAATGGCGGTGTTGGGCGGCCTCTACCTGCTGCTGCTCAAGCTGATGGGAGAAATTACCGCTGCCGACTTTTCGCTCCCGCAGATTCGAGCGGTGGCGCACACGGCAGCGCCTTCGGAGTAGGAGACCGGAATGAGCGGAATCGCGGGAATCATTGCGCTCAATGGCGCCGCCGAAACACCAACGCGGGAAGCGGTGGAGCGTCTGCTCCTCGCGCTGAAGCACCGCGGACCGAATGCCGCGGGCGTCGCAGTGCTCGACGGCGCCGCCCTTGGGGTTGCCGTGCTGGCACTGGAGCCGGGCGCGCCCGACGGCCCGCTCCCGCGGCGGGATCCGAGCGGTCGCTGGTATATCGCCTTCGATGGCGGGCTCTACAATCGGAGGGAAATCGTCGAGGCTCTGAAGAGCGAAGGGCGCCCGCCTGCCGGCGACCGGAGTGATGAGGTGGCGTTGGCGGCCTTTGCCGCCTGGGGCATCGAAGGGCTCAACCGGTTGCGCGGCAGTTACGCGTTCGCGGTATATGACAATGAGCGGAAGACCGCGACACTGGTGCGCGATCCGTACGGCACGAAGCCGCTCTACTACACCGCGTCGTTGCCGGCGGCCCGCTTCGCATCAGAAGTCAAGCCGCTGCTCGCCGAGATGGCGGCCGTGCTGCCCAATCAGCATTCTATTCTGGAATGGTCGCTGTACGGCGACGTGATGGCGCCCGCCACGATGTTCCAGGGCATCCTCGCGGTTGAGCCCGGGTCAGCCGTGGAATTGACCGTTGGGGGGGGAGCGCCTCGGACGGTACGGTATTACGTCCAGCGCAGTGAGGTCGATCCCGCGCGTTATGCCGAGCTTCAGCGGGCCGGGGCGCAGCGCGTCGTCTCCGACATCGACCAGCTGTTGATCGGGAGCGTGGCCGATTGCATGGACGGCGGCGCACCCACCGGCGTTCTGCTGAGCGGCGGAGTGGACTCGGCGGTGGTGACGGCACTGGCGCGGGGCAATCGCGAGATCACCGCCTATCACCTGTCGATCCCGGAAGATCCGCGGATCGATGAACGCGGCATGGCCGAGCGGGTGGCCCGGGAGACCGGCGTAGCGTTCCGGCTGTATGCCATGAGCCAGCAGGCGTATCAGCAGGAACTGGCCGAGACGACCTACTACAACGAGATGCCGCTCTGGCACATGCAGGTGGTGCCCTATCATCTGCTGGTCAAGGAAGCAGCGCGCGACGGCACCAGGATCCTTCTCGCGGGAGATTCCATTGGCCCGCTGCTCGGTGCTGAGGCCGGCCGGCACAAGGCATGGCGCTGGCTTAAGCCCGCGCTGAAGCTGCTGGATCATGCTCCCGATGCGCTCAGCGCCGCGGTCTTCAAACTGGCTCAGGCCCGTGCCGAACTGCCGATCGACGCTCCGCGGTTCATGAGCAACGTGCCCTGGACCCTGGGCGCAGTCGACCGGTTTCGTCGTACCGAACTGCGGCGGGAAGGCGACGCGGTCTATGCATTTGTCCGCGATGCCACCAGGCGCGCGATTCACGCGGGCAAGTACGCCGACGTAATCCACTGGCTGCACCGGTTTCACCACCGCGGCGACCATATCGGTTCGGCGCATGGGATCGAATACCGGAATCCGTTCCAGGATACCGATTCGGTGCATTACATGCTCAATATGCCGCTGGAATTCAATCTGCGGGCGGGCACTTCCAAGTGGGCGCTTCGCGAGGCCGGAGCGCGGCACCTCCCGCGCGACATCGTATTCGGCCCCAAGATGAACTGGGATCTGCCGACCGCGGTGTACCTGGAACCGTTCGCCAATCCGGCATTCTTCAAGAACGGCTTCTGCACTGACGTACTGGGTTATTCAACTGATGGGGTTCAGCGCGCCATTGATCTATATCGCCGCGACGTAATGGGGCTCTACAATCTGGTGCATCTCGAGGTGTGGGGCCGGCTCTTCTTCATGGGCGAAGACCCCGGCGCCATCACCGCCCGAATCGCGGCGCTCCCGGGGAGCGCCTAGGATCGAACCGACAATCCCTGGCGCACGTGCCGGCGCACCGATTCCATGGAATCGCCCCGAAGATAGAGGCGAATCCAGATTTCGAGCTGCACCAGCCGCACCAGGAGGTCGTGCTCCAGGGAACCGATGAACCGGCGGAGATCCGACTCGCGGATCTCGAACAGCTCGGCGGCAGCCGAGTGGCTGAAGTACTCCGGATCGACCACCAGCCGCGACCGCGCGTAGGCATTTACCGGAAAGGGTTTCTTGCGCCGGCGGCTCAATGAACGCGGCAGATATCGGTCGGCCACCTTCCGTAACACCCATTTGTCAACGAAAAACGGATGCTCCCGATCCAGCGCCGCCGGCGCCAGCCGCATCCTGGCGCGTTCGGGAAGATTTACCGCGTAGCTCACCAGCGGCCGATGCAGAAACGGGAAGCGCGACTCCACGCTGGCAGCCATGCCGATGGCGTCGTTGCGATGGAGGAGCGAGCGCAGATTATAGTGGAGCAGGTCGAGCGACTTGACGACGCCAATCCAGGCCGCCGGATCCACTCCGGCCGCGAGGAGCTGCTGGCGGGTGGCCGCCGCCTCTGACGCCACCGAGAATCGGTCGTACAACGCGGCGAGCCCGTCCGAGCGCGTTTCGATCTGTGCCCCGCCGATTATCGGCGGCCCCCAGTAGCGGCTTCGAACGATCTCACCATCGGGACTGGCGACTGGAATCGGCAGCGGTCGATACCGGCGCCGCAGAGACTTGCCGCTGGTGGGCGCCAACCAGCTGTAACCGAGAAAGCATTCGTCGGCCCCTTCGCCGCTCAGCACCGCCTTGACGCCCGATTCGCGTACCAGCCGGGCGACGCGCAGGAACGGGACCGAGTGGGGCACGTGGGTGAACGGGTGGCCGAAATGCTCGATCGTATCAGGGAGCAGGTCGATGAAGTCGTCGTCCCGCACTTCGGTGGTCTGAAGCTCCAGGCCAAGGTGCCGGGCCAGGTCGCGCGCCGCATCGGACTCGCTGAGCGGCCCGACGACGTCGGCATGAAAGATGGCCAGGTTGGGATGGTGCCGGGCCGCAATCGCCAGAATCAGCGACGAGTCGAGACCCCCGCTGCACAGCGCGCCCACCGGGACATCGGCCGCGAGCTGTGACACGACCGATTCGGTGAGGAGCTCGTCGAGCTGATCGACCCAGACCCGCGGACGGGCCGATGCCAGCTCACGCGACTGCTCCCGATCCCAGAGTTCCGGATGGCTGGCAAAGCTGCGGTAGACGGCAGAAGCCGCCGCCGCGCGCTGGACATTCACCACGCCGCCCGGCGGGAGGATTCGGACATCCTGCAGGAACGTATGACCCAGGGTCGGGCCACTGGTCCCGATCAGGTAAGCCGAGAGCGCAAAGCGATCGGGCCTGGGGTGCAGCCAGGGCCGGAAGGCACGGGTCTCCGAGGCGAAGGCAAAGGTGTCACCGTCGTCGAACACGAAGAGCGGCTTCATGCCAAAACGGTCGCGCGCCAGGGTCAGGCTTTCATTGCGCCGGTCCCAGAGCCCGAACGCGAACATCCCCTCCAGTCGCGGCAGCGTGGCATCGACTCCACGAACGATCAGCCACCGCAGGAGAACTTCGGTATCGCAATCGGTCCGGAAACAGACCCCTTCGCGCTCGAGCTCGCCCCGCAGCTCGCGGAAATTGTAGATCTCCCCGTTGTAGACCAGGGCAAACTGGCAGTCCTCATCCCAGAACGGCTGGTTGCCTCGGGCGCTAGGATCGAGGAGCGAGAGTCGGGTATGGGCGAGCGCCACGCCCGGCTGCAGGTGAGCGCCGCAGGCGTCGGGACCGCGGTGGGACAGCAGACGCAGCGTTGCCTCTACCCGGGCTGGATCGGGCGTCGTGTCGGTCCGGCGATGGAGAATTCCGAAGATCCCGCACATGGGCGCTAGCCGATCTCTGCGATCGAGTGCCCCTCGAACTGCGCCGGCGAATCCACTCCGAGCAACGCCAGCACCGTTGGCGCCAGATCGCGGATGTCATAGCGCGGCAGACTGATCCCTTCGCCCACACCCGGTCCCCGCGCCACGATGAAAGCATTGGGCCGATGATTACCGGTGTAACTGGCGCCGGTCTGGTACCCGGCGAGCCCCTCGATTAAGCCGGCGCGCGGCGAGCTGATTCGTCCCAGCACCTGCGCGTCGAGATTCCACGGCAGCGCCAGATCGGGCAGCCGGCCGAGCTGCGCACCGGGAAAGCACTCCGCCGTCGCAACCACCCGATCGGGCGCGGCGCGCCGGTTGTCAGGATTGATCAGTCCGGCGAGTTCGGTCCGGAGCTCGGCCATGAGATCGGCGGCCTCTGCCCCGGGCTCCACGATGCCGCGCGGCTCCCGGCCGCGCAGATTGATCCGGAAGTATCCCTCGTTGGCGTTGGGAATGCAGAAGACGCGGGACCGCTCCCAATCAATTGCGTCGTTCACCCACTTCATGCTCATCCGGTAATGGATGCTCCGCGGCAGGCAGCGGGTCACCAGTTGGCGCGCTCCCAGCGGAATCATGCCCCGAATCGTCGATGCGATTCCCTTGCGCTTCGGCTTCGCCGACCCCGCCCCGCTGCCACCGCCCTGATTGACCCGGCTGAGCCACCCCAGACGCGTCAGCAGATCGGGCATGTGATGACAGGCGGAATAATTGGGTCCCATGCCATCACCGGAGAAGACCGCGACGGTAACATCGTCGTCTACCGATTCGAGAATCGAGCCGATGGCACGGTCCACGGCCATGTAGACGTCGCGCAGGGCGTTGGGTGCGCCCGAGGTATCGTAGTCGCGCGAAGCGGGATGGGCCGGGTCGCCAGTGTGCCACAGATAGTGGCCGCCGCCGTGGGGCTCGCCAAAGGTGACGAACGCCATGTCCCAGGGGTATTTCCGCAGCAGCCAGCGGACCGCCTTTCCCTTTACCTCTGCGCCCTGCACCAGCCGGTTTCGAAAATCCACCGCATCGGGAACGCTGAGCACATGCAGGTGCTCCGGCGCAGGATAGGGACCGACCTCCCTCACCAGTTCGCGCAGCAGGTGCCGCGGCGTCGAGCCAGGATCACCGAACCAGGTCCAGGTGCCGTACTCCAGTATCTGGGTTCCGCGGAATCCCTTCAGCCGGCAATCCATGAAGGCATCGAACACGATGCAGCGGCGGCCGGCCTGATCGAGAAAGTGCCAGAACGGCGGCAGCGCACCCTCTTCCGGCCGGGTTCGGTGCACCCCGAGCTGGTGTGGGCTCACCTGGTAGGCGTGATAGAGCCCATGCTGGCCCGGCGACGCGCCGGTGTAGATAGTGGGCCACGCCGAAACGTGCATTGCGTCGGCACTGGTCGCGAGTCGCCCCCACGCACCCTGGCTCCGCAACGACGCAATCGCCGGAAGATCGCCAGCAGCACACCAGCGCTCCACCAGCTCCGCGTCGGCGGAATCGAGCCCGATCAGGAGAACGCGACCCATCGATTCAGCTCACCGCCGGAGTGCGAGAGGCACCACCCCACACTTCACTGAGCTTCACCGTGCGGCTCTCGCGGTCGGACCGCTTGGCCGCCTCGATCATCGCCACATTCCAGATGTTGTCGCTGGCACTGGTCTCGGCCACGGTACCGGAGGTTACCGCGTCGCGCAGGGCGTTGAGCAGCGAAGTCGTGCCGCCGTTGGGATAGGACGCTTCATCGCCCTTCGGAACGGCAACCCGTTTGACCGGACGGAAGAACCGGCTGCCGCGCCGGCGCCATGCCACATACTTGCGATTGGTCCACAGCTCGCCCTCTTCGCCTTCCACCCAGAGCGAAAATGCAAACCGATGGGACGTCATGGTGCCGAGGTACTGGACCTGGATCCCTTCGAAATCGATGTGAGCTTCGGTGGCGGCGCCGTGCCGGAAGTCGCTCCAGGGAGCGTTCCAGGTCCGCGCCGAAATCGTGACCGGCTTCCGATCGAAGAACGCGCGAAGGCTGTCGAAATGATGAACTGCGATTTCCTGAAGCTGCGGATAGTCGATTGACGCCAGCCACGGCCCCTCGGTGTGAGCCGGCATGTGGCGGCGGTCGATCAGCGTGGCGGAATCAACCCGGCCGATTCGCCCTTCGCGAATCAGATGGCGGATGGTTCGCTCCGAGGGCCAGTAGCGATAGTTCTCCGCCACCACAACCGGGCGCCCGGCCCGTTCCGATGCCTCGAGCACCCGCTCGGCGTCTTCCACCGAAGTGGCAAGCGGCTTTTCAACCATGACGGCAAGCCCCGCCGCCAGCGCCTTGCAGGCGTGATCTGCATGCAGCGCCGAGGGCGTTACGATCAGCACCGCATCGGCGTTGCCGGCGGCCAGCGCGCTATCCAGATCGGCATAGTAGCCGCGATCATCCCTGGGCATCCGGTCGCGGACCGCCGCCAGCGCCGTTGAATTGCTGTCGACATAGCCAACGCACCGGGCGTCGGGATACTGCTCCACCAATTGCGCCCAATGGCCGCCTCGGATGCCGGTCCCGACCTGAAGGATGCGAATCGTCAACGGTGATCTCCTCTGTCGTGCGTGAGCGGGACCGCTTCGATGAGCGCGGTGCCGTCCATCTGGGCCGGCGGCTCTACTCCAAAGAGCGCCAGCAGTGTCGGTGCGATGTCACTGACCCCGGCGGTCGCTGCGCGATCGCCCGGTGAGAATGCCGGCCCCCGCGCGATCAGAAACCCCGGCGGCGTGTGCGTGCCCGTCCTGCCATCGGGCGATGCGCCCTCGACGGTACCGATCCGGTCCGAAGCCAGTGCCGCAATCGGAGCCTCGGCCGACCAGAGAACGATCAGATCGGGGAGGTAGTCGCGTCTTGGCCCGGGGAACTGCCGATCGCCGCGTACCACGTCGCGAACGGCGGGCCGGCCGGTCGCGGGGTTGGTCAGCTCGCGCAGAGCGGCTGTCAGTTCATCACAGAGCTGTTCGTATTCTGTTCCCGGCTGCACGATTCCAAACGGCTCGCGGCCGGCCAGGTTGATTCGAATGCAGCCTTCCAGATCAGTGGGCAGCGTGTATGCCCGCGTGCGGCTCCAGTCGATCGCTGCGGTATCGACGCGCCGCGCCAGGCGATCGCGCAGCGCAGTGGGCAGCTTGCGCGCCAGCGCCTTCCGAAAATCCTTGGGCAGGAGATCGCGCAGCGCCCGCACCGGATCCCAGCCGGGGCGAGGCGCGTCATCCCGATTGGCCGATTGATCCTGCGGTTCCGGCTGCGCCGCGGGTTCCGCCAGCACGCCCAGTCGCCGCAGTACGTCGGGCAGGAGGTGCCATCCCGAATGATTGGGCCCGACACTGTCGCCCGAAACGATCATCACGGTGGCGTCGTCGGGGAGCGCGTCGATGATTCGCCCGACTCCCGCGTCGATTTCACGATAGAGTGACTTGAGCAGCGAAAGATCGGCCGCGCCGCTTGCTCCCGGCTGATCGGGCCACCAGCAGTAGTGTCCTCCCGGATGGGTCTCCCCATACACCGTGATGAAGCAGTCACACTCCTGGTGATTCATCAGCCAGAGGATCGCGTCGGTCTTGGCGTGGGCGCTCCGAAGCAGGCGCGGCTGGAGCTCGACCGGGTCGCGGCCCACCAAGCCCAGATCGTGCGCCTCCAGGCCGAGCGGATATTTCCCCACCGCGCGGTTGAGCTCGCCGAGCAGTGCGCGCGGTACTGATTCCGATTTCCAGTACTGGGCCCAACTTCCCCAGTCGATGATCTGGCGCGCGGCGGTCGGCTCGGGCTCGGTGTATGGCGCATCGAACACGGTACAGCGCACGCCAGCTTCGCTCAGCAGCTGCCACACCGTCGGCGCGCCGTACTGGTCGCGAGCGAACCGCCGGTAACCCTGCAGCCCGGGCGCCGGCTGGAAGGTGTAATAGACTCCGTGATACCCGACCGGTACACCGGTATACAGCGTGGGCCAGGCCGAAACGTGGAGCCATTCGGCGGGGGTGCCCAGCGGTCCGCTCGAACCCTGCTCCATGAGACGGCGCAGATTGGGCAGCGCGCCGTCGGCGGCCCAGCGCCGGATCAGCTCGCCATCGCCCAGATCGAGTCCGATGACAACGACGCGGGGTTTCCGGTTTGCCATCAGAATCCTCGCGCCAGCATGACCGATGCGCCCAGCACCAGCAGCGCCGCCAGCATGTCGAGGTAAATGGCGCGCGGCGCCGGACGATGTCCGATCACCGCCTGATAGACGATCATGGCACCAACCAGCGGCAGCTTGACCGCCAGCGCATGGGTCCACGGCTGATGCCAGAAGACCGCGCTGAACAGATCACCGAACCCGACGCCGCGGGCCGACAGCATGTAGCCGCCGCTCAGCACCAGCACCACCAGCGCCGGCCAGCCCAGCCCGCCCATGCTCATGCTCAAGGTCCGGAGCCGCTGCGCTGTTTCTCCGGGCTGGATCTTCTTGAGCACCGGCCCCGCGAAGAGCGGCCAGAAGAACATGTGGCCCAGCCAGGTGAAGACGGCCAGGAAGTGGGCGATGAGCGCAATGCGATAGAGCATCATGTCGTCACCCTATCGAAGAAAGGCGGAGACGCACACCACTCCGGCGACGAGCAGCGCGCCCACCAGCGCCGCCCGCGGTGACGGGCGCAGGGTGAACCAGCCATGCGCCAGCGCAAACAGCACCACCAATACCACCTTGGCTGTGATGACCCAGTCGAAGCGGCCGTGCAGCAGCATCACTCCGCTCACGATCATGAAGGCGAGCAAGAGCCACCCCAGCCCCAGCAGCGGAATCCGCACCGCCGGCGGCGCGATGAACGGCGGCCATCCCGCCCGCCCGATCATCGACAGCGTCGGCGCGGTCTGCAATTCGCCGCCGGCGCTCTGGAGTGCGTAGGCCATCACCAGCCAGAACAGGGCGTAGCCCGACAGCACGATGCCAACGACAATGTGGAGCCAGACGCCAAAGAGATGCAGGTACATCGTCAGCCCTCTCGTGCCAGTGCCGCGAGTTGGCGGGCGCAGACCCGCTCGAATGCCCGGGATACGTCGTCCCAGCTTTCCAGTCCGGTTTCCGCCGCGGCCTGGCCCATGATGCGCAGGCGGTCGCGCGAGGGCAGCGTCCGCAGCAGCTCCGACCAGCCGGCGACGGTGTTGGCCAGCAGAAATCCGGAAACGCCGGGTCGAATCAGGGTCCGAAGCGAACCGCTGTCGACCGATGCAACGGCCCGCCCCGCGCTCAGGTATTCGCGCACCTTGAGCGTGGAATAGCCGACCTCTCCTCCGGCGAAAGCCGCTGGATCATACGGGGCCACACAGAGATCGGCGGCGGCGAGATAGCACGGAACCTGGTCGTGCGACACCCGGCCGTGAAAGATGACCGAGTCGATGCCGCCGCGCACCTCGCTCTGGTATTCGGCTCGCCGGGCGCCGTCGCCAATCACATGCAGCTGCAACGCGGGATTGCCCGCCTGCGCCAGAGCCAGCAGCAGCGGCTTGAGATCATGCGTTTGATCGAGCACACCGGCGTAAAGCAGCACCGTTACCTCGGGTGCGATTCCCAACGCCGCGCGCGCGCCTGCCTGATCACCGGGCCGAAACCGCTCGCGATCCACACCCAGCCCGATCACTTCGATTCGTTCGGGATCGAGCTGCCAGCGCGCGACCATCGCCTTCTTGAGATACTCCGTTTCGGCAACGATGCAGGGCGCACCGCGAAGCAGTCGCCCCTCCAACCGAACCGCCGCCTGCTGCTGCAGCAATTTGAGCAGCCCCGGCTTGGGGCGGTGCGCCACCCAGTTCTTGACCGGGATCGCCGGAACTCCGGCCCGGCGTGCCTCCCGGGCCACATAGCCGGTAAGCATCCAGTCCTTTTCGAGGACGAGATCGGTTTCCGGCAGCCGGGCGGCCAGCATCCGCCGGAGCGCGGCGAGATAGCGGGCAAACCGGCGATGACTCATCCCGCGCGTCGCGGCATCATCCACCCCGACACCCACCGTGCCGCTCCCCGGCTCGATTTCGATTACCGTCGGGTCACCGGGCGCCGGCGGCTGGACGATGCGACGAAACGCCAGCGTGACATCGGCCCAGCGGCTCATTGCGCGGACCTGATTCACCACATTGCGAGTGGGCCCGGCCGAAGGCAAGAAGTCATGACCGGGCACCACGTACAACAGCGAAGGACGATCCGAACCGGTCATCCGGCCCCGGCGCCCAGCGCCGATTCGGATGAGGCACCCGGCATCTCGGTAATGATCCGCGCCGTGCCGCGCGGCGTTGGCCGGTGCCCGGCCAATTCGCGATACACTCGTTCGGTGCGCTCAGCCACCGCGTCCCAGGAATGGTGCTCCTCTACATAGCGGCGCGCCTGCCGGCCGATCTCGCGGGCCTGATCCGGTGCCGCCAGCAGAGTGAGAATTCCCAGTGCAAAGGCGGAGGCATCGCCCCGCGGCACCAGCCAGCCGGTCTGGCCATGCTCGACACCGGGGGCCGATCCCTCGAACGACACGACCGGGCGCGCCGCCGCCATGTAGTTGAGCAGCTTGAGAGGAATTCCATCGCAGCCGGGGCGCGGATTGACCGCGATATCAGACTCCGCCAGCAGCGCCGGCACGTTTTCGAATCCGGTATCCACCAGGTCGATTCCGTCACGAATACCAAGCAGCCGGGCCGCCGGTTCATACTCGGCAAATCCGGACTGTGTCACGATCCGCAGCCGCACGTCGGGCCGGCTGGCCCGGACGGTCTGAAATGCCTTGAGCAGCAGATCTACGCCCTGATAGGCGGCAAGGTTGCCAGTAAAGACAATGATCGGCGGCCGAGCCGGGTCCCGTTCCGCCGCCACGTGCCGATCAAACAGATCGCACTCGACGCCGTTGGAAATCGAGCTCACCTGCTCCGGGCGAAATCGGGTGCGGGCCAGCAGCGTGTCGCGGATGCGATCGGTAACGCTGATGACGTGATCGGCCAGCGGCGGGAGTTTGCGGTCGAGCAGCGCACCGAACGCGCGCTTGGCGCCGCCCGGAATTGCCCGGCCATAGGACGGCAATTCGGACTCGAGCAGGGTATGCGCATCGTAGATCAGCGGAATACCGGTGCCGGTACGTGCGGCGGCTCCGGCCAGGAGCCCTTCGTAATGATGGGCGTGAATCACGTCGATCTGCTGTTCGCGAAGCACCTGGCGCAGCATCAGTACCAGCAGCGGGTCGATCACCAGCAGCTTGGAAATCGAGGGACCGGGAGCGGCGCGGTAGCTGGTTCCGGCAGGACGCACCCGGTGCAGTGTCACCGGCTCATCCAGCTCACCGCTGCCGTACGGATAGGTGACCACATGCACCTGGTGCCCGCGGCGCTGAATCCCCTCGGCGATCCGCTGAATCCGCACCGGCGTCCCCCGCCTCTCGGGAAACGGGCAGGCGGCCACGACAGCGATCCGCAGCGGGCGAGTCACAGGAGACCTCGGACAACTTGCCAGTAGGCGCCGGTCACACCATCGAGAATCTTCTTGGCGGTGCGCTCGACCGGCGAAGCGACCGCCTCATCGCGGAGCGGCACCGGACCGCCGTGCAGCAGCTCCCCATCGGAGACGCGACGGCCCCGCTGCACTCGGCGCCGCTTGGCATACCAGGTTCCGGGATGCCGCAGAACCCATCCGGCCGCGATCATCCAGTGACCGAGCCACCCCTTCTTCAGGATCGCGGCGAACTGGACGAGCTCATAGAGCAGCAACACTGGTGAGAGCAGCACCAGCGAGCGCGCCGAATAATTCTTCAGAATGAAGAGCCAGCGATTCCGGATGTGGCAGACGATCCGGAGGGGAGAGTACTTGCCGAGCGCGCGAATCGAGATTCCCGGCGTGCCCACCCCGTGGTAGCAGAACGCCTCCGGTACGGCGCGTACATCCAGCCCCATGGCCCGCATCCGGAATCCGAAATCGTGATCTTCGAAGTAGATGAAGAAGTCTTCGTCGAAGGCGGCGAGGCGATCGCCTCCCGGCGCTCCCTCCGGCAGGCGCGACCGGTCCACCAGCAGGCAGGCGCTGATCAACGAACCCAGCGAGCGTTCGGCCCGGGGAAGCGATTCGTACGGCACGTTCTCGTGCTGCAGCGTCTGCTGCCCAAGAAAGTGAGTTTCGGCGCCATCGTACTGGACCGTGGACCCGCCGCCGTAGATGATCGCCGGCATCACCGCGACCACCCGCTCGTCGCCTCGAACGGCGGCCAGCAGAAGATCTAGTGACCCGGGAGTCAGAGCGACGTCATTGTCTATCAGCAGGACCAGGTCGGTACCGGCCTCGGCCAGGGCGGCGTTCCGCGCCGCCGCCGCGCCCAGATTGCCGGGCATCGAGACCACCCGGACCGACGGGAAGCGCTGCT
>DASSTY010000259.1:0-5276 GCA_035707585.1 Gemmatimonadales bacterium | reverse complement strand
ACGTCCTGGGCCAGTATGAAGACCGCCCGGCCCAGCGCGACATGGCGGCGTACATCGCTGACGGCTACAACGACGGCGGCACGCTGCTGCTGGAGGCGGGAACCGGCGTGGGGAAGTCCTTCGCGTACCTGGCGCCGGCGCTGACGTGGGCGCGCGCCAACGGCGAACGTACGGTGGTGAGCACCAACACCATCAACCTGCAGGAACAGCTTGTCGGCAAGGACCTGCCGATGCTCCGGAAGGCGCTGGCCACCGACGAATACACGCCCACCTTTGCACTGCTCAAGGGATGGCGGAATTACATCTGTCTCCAGCGGCTGCAGAGTGCCATGGCGGCCCAGCGCACCCTGCTGGAGCAGGAGAAGCTGCACGAACTGATCGACCTGGCGGCGTGGGCATCGCGCACTGCGGACGGCACGCTGAGCGATCTCGCCATAACGCCGAGCCCGGAGGTGTGGGACGAGGTGAGTGCCGAGCCGGATCTCTGCACTCGGATGAAGTGCCCCTTATTCGAAAAATGTTTTCTCTTCCGGGCGCGGCGCCGGGCGGCCGAGGCCGATGTGGTGGTGGTAAACCATCATCTCCTGGCCGCCGACCTCAGCGTGCGCCAGGCGCAGGACAACTGGCAGGAAGCGGCGGTGCTCCCACCCTATCGGCGGCTGATCCTGGACGAGGGGCACCATCTCGAAGACGTCGCCGCCGGACACCTGGGCGTGCAGGTCGGGAGCCGGGCGGTGCGCCGTCTGCTCGGACGTTTTGAGAAGAACGGGCGTGGGCTTGCTCCCACTTTGGCGCACGAACTGGCGGCTACCGACGACCTGCTGGCGCGAGCCAGTCTCGATCTGCTGCGGGAACGTCTGCTCCCTGCCATCGGAGACGCCCTCCGCGCCACCGATGCGGTGTTCCAGCGGCTCCACGATCGCATGGGCAACGTGCCCGCGCCGCAACTGCGGCTGGATGACGATTTCGCCAGCGACGAGATCTGGGCGGCAGGACTCAGCCGCGAGCTCGACGCGGCGCTGAGCGCGTTCCAGGTGCTGCGCGATACGGTCGAAACGATCGCCGATCGCCTGGCCCAGGCGGAGGAAACCGAGCGCCGGAGCCAGCTGCTCCAGGAGATGCGGGCGATCCTCCGCCGGCTGGAGAGCACCGCCGACGGGCTCAACCGGACGCTCCGCCCCGCCGGCGGTGGCCCGGCGGTGGTACGGTGGATGGAACTGTCGGGCCGAAAGCGGCAGGACGTGGTGCTCTCGGCGGTGCCGCTCGATCTGGCGCCGCTGCTGCGGCAGCTGCTGTTCGACCGCCTCGAGACCGTGGTCATTACCAGCGCCACGCTGGCAGCCGGCGGCGAGTTTGACTTCATCCGCGAGCGGCTCGGTCTGGCGGGCGACGACGCTCCGGTGACCGTCGCGGAAAGCTTCCCATCGCCATTCGACTACCCCAACCAGTGCGTCTTCGGGGTGCCGGCCAATTTGCCGGAACCGCGGGCCGACGAGCCGGGACACAGCGCGGCCATTGTAGAGGCCGTTCGCGATCTGGCCTATGCCTCGGACGGCGGGATGTTCGTGCTCTTCACCAGCCATGCCGCGCTGCGCCGGGCGGCGGAATCGCTCCGACTCGAGCTGGGCGGGCGCTGGCCACTGCTGGTCCAGGGCCAGGGGCCGCGCGACGCGCTGCTGCGCCGCTTCCGCGAGTGCGGCAACGCGATTCTGCTCGGCACCGATTCGTTCTGGGAAGGCGTTGATGTACCGGGACGCGCGCTTCGGACGCTGGTACTCACCAAGCTTCCGTTCAAGGTGCCGAGCGAACCGGTTACTGCGGCCCGGCTGGAGCGGCTGGCGGAGCAGGGCGACGACGGCTTCATGCATTACCTTCTTCCGCTGGCCGCGCTCAAACTGAAGCAGGGGTTCGGGCGGCTCATTCGGAGCCGGCAGGACACCGGAGTGGTGGTGCTCCTGGACTCGCGGGTGGTCACCAAGCGCTATGGGCCGCTGGTGCTGGGCGGTTTGCCGCGGGCCGATCAGGTGACGGGAACCTGGGCCGAGGTCCGGACCCGGTGTGAGGATTTCTTTGCGCGTTTCGGCATCGGTGCCGAGTTCTGATCACTCGATTTCGGGGAGGTCGGTCGTGCCGGTTGTCAGTCCTACCAAGATCGTCTGTGTCGGCCGCAACTACGCGGCGCATGCCCGAGAGCTGGGCAACGCGGTGCCCGAGCGCCCGCTGCTCTTTCTCAAACCGCCCAGCTCGCTGATCGCTCCAGGTGAGGCGATCGTGCTGCCGGCCGCGTCGTCGCGGGTCGAATACGAAGCGGAGATCGGCGTGGTGATCGACCGCCGGCTGCGCCGCGCGGGCATCGAAGCGGCGGAACGCGCGATCGGCGGGATCATCTGTGTCAATGACGTCACCGCGCGCGATCTCCAGAAGACGGATGGTCAGTGGACCCGCGCCAAGGGGTTCGACACCTTCTGCCCGGTGGGGCCGCGGGTTGCGACCGGGCTCGACTGGCGCACGCTGGAGGTGATCGGGCGAGTCAACGGGGAAGAGCGCCAGCGAGGGCGAGTGAGCGAGATGCAGTTCTCGATTCCCGAACTGCTCTCCTACATCAGCCAGATCATGACACTGGAGCCGGGAGATCTGGTGGCCACCGGAACGCCGGCCGGCACCGGCCAGCTCAATCCGGGTGATGTGGTGGAGGTGGAGATTCCGGGCCTCGGCGTGTTGTCCAACCCAGTTCGGAGCGAAGAAAACCCATGATCACGTTCAGCAAGCGGCTGGCGGCGCTGCCGGGATATCCTCTGGCGGAGATTCCCACGATCAAACGCCGGCTGATCGAGCAGGGACTCGATGTCATCGACCTGGGCGCCGGTGACAACGACACGCCGCCTGCTCCTCTGGCCGTCGAGGCACTGAAGCAGGCGCTGGATAACCCCGCCTACAGCAAGTACGGCTTTCAGCAGGGGCTGCCAGCGCTGCGGAAGGCATGCAGCAACTACGTGCAGCGGCGGTTCGGCCACAGCTTCGATCCCACCACGGAAACGCTCCCGCTGATCGGTTCCAAGGAAGGGCTCAGCCACCTGCCGCTCGCGGTCTGCAACCCGGGCGACGTTACGATCGTTCCCGAGCCCGGCTACCAGGCCTATCTTGGCGGCTCGGTGCTGGCCGGCTGCCAGCCGTACATTGCGCCACTCCGCCCGGAAAATCAGTTCCTCCTGGAGCTCGATCAGCTTCCCGAGTCGGTGCTGCGCGATGCCAAGGTCGTGTTCATCAACTATCCCAACAATCCCACCGCCGCGGTCGCCACGCGGGAGTATCTCGAGCGCACGGTGGCGATCTGCCGGAAGTACGACATCCTGCTCGCGTATGACAACGCTTATTGCGACCTCACCTACGATGGCTACCGGGCGCCGAGCATCTTCGAGGTAGACGGCGCGCGAGATGTGGCGCTGGAATTCTTTTCACTCTCCAAGAGCTTCTCGATGACCGGGTGGCGGCTCGGCTTTTCGGTCGGCCGTCCGGAACTGATCGCGGCGCTCACCCGGATCAAGTCGTATGTCGACACCGGCCCGTTCCTGGCGGTGCAGCAGGCCGGCGCGGTGGTGCTCGATTCCGCCGAAGCCATCGCCGAGCCGATCCGGCAGGAACTGCAGCATCGCCGGGACGTGGCGGTTACCGCACTCAGGCAGGCGGGATTCGAAATCGAGCCGCCTCGCGCGGCGATGTATCTCTGGGTTCCTTTGCCGGAGGGCATTGCCTCGGCGCCGTTTGCCCGGCGGGCGCTGGAAGAGACCGGCGCACTGGTGCTGCCAGGCAGCTCGTTCGGGCCCGCGGGTGAGGGCTTCTTCCGGATCGCCCTGACGGTCAGCGCGGAACGACTCGCCGAGGCGATCCGCCGCCTGGGCGATTTCCTGGCGCGGGAGGGACGTGAACTGGCCGCGGCCGCATCCTGACCAGCGCGCCGGTGATACCCGCCGCTGGCCGATCGGTCTGCTGGTCAGTCTTGGACTGCACGCTGCAGGCCTGGGGGTGCTGTTGATCAGCGTCGGGCACGCGCCGCTCTCGCCCACCGGGCTGCTCCAGCCTCCTGCGCCCGTGCGCGAACAGACGGTCGTGCTCCCGCAGCTTCCTGCCTCCGCGGCCGCACCGGTCGTTCGGCAGCGAGTGGAGCCGCGCAGGACCGCGCCGCGTCGCCGGGCACCCGCGCCGCCGACGTCATCGGTTGCGCGTGCGGACAGCGGAGTACCGGTTGCTGTGGTTTCCGAGAGCGCGTCTGCACCACTCGATACCACGCCCGGGCGGATCACGCCCAGTCTGGGAGATGCCCGACTCTGGACTCGGCCACTCCCGCTGCCGCCGCAGGAACTGGCGCAACGGCTCCGCCGAACCAACAAGCAGCTGGCTGACAGCGTCGTGACCGCGACGGTGCAGGCGTTTCTCGATTCGATCGCGCGCGAGCCCGGCGCCGCTACCCAGCTGCCCGATTGGACCACCAATCTCGGCGGCAAGAAGTACGGGATCGACGGACGCAACATCTACATCGCGGGGCTCAAGATCCCTGCGGCGGTGCTCGCGCTGCTTCCCATCCCCGCCACCGGCAACTACGATCAGGCGAAGGCGGCGCAACGGATCGAAGCGATGCGGGCCGATCTCCTGCAGGCGGCGCAGCGGGCGGAAAACGTCGCCGAGTTCAAGAAGGCGATCAAGGAGATCCGGGAACGCAAGGAGCGCGAACGCGAATTCGAGCGAAATCAGCGGACACCACCCTCGCCGATTCCGCCCGATACCACCAAGGCGGCCAAGCCATGATGAAGCTGGTTGACACCGAAGAAACCGTGGTGCTGGTCACCGGTACCGCTCTCACGGCGGAAGAGCGCGACCGGCCGCTGGCCTACTGGCTCAAACAGGAAATCGACAAGCGCGGGGTAGGGTACCCGTATCGCCGGGCCGTCGTGGTGGGCGATGTCTGGTACCTGGAGAACCGGGTGTTTCACCTCAATCCCACCATCGCGATCGGCGGCCCCGGTGCAAATGCGTTGACCCATGAAATGGTCGAGTCGCTCCCCACCCGCTGGACCCAGGATGATGAATCACTGATCCAGGCCGATTTCGACGGCGAACTCAAGCGGGCGACGCTCTGGGGAATGAACGCCGCAACCACCGGCGCTGCGGTGGAGGCGTTTGTCGTGAAGGGATTCCTCGACGAACTGCTCGAGAAGATCTGGCGGTTTCGCACAGGGGTGTATGTATAGTCGCTAGTCGCTAGGGGCTAGTCGCTAGTG
>DASSTY010000258.1:0-6986 GCA_035707585.1 Gemmatimonadales bacterium | reverse complement strand
GAGCCGGTCTCGAAAACCGGTGGGCCCGCAAGGGTCTCGTGGGTTCGAATCCCACCCTGTCCGTTGGTGGCCGGCGGCGTCTAGCTGTCGGCCACTCGTAGTATCAGGGCCGCTCGCGCCACCTGCGCCAGCACCAGCGCCACTCCCGCGGCAATCAGCGCTGCTCCCGTCTGCGCCACCGGCGGCCTGCCGAACGCCAGCCCCGCGGTCGCCGCGAGCACTCCACCGGTCCAGATGATCAGCGACGTCCACGCCCACCGGCGACGCGTCAGATCAGCGGGTTCGATTCTTCTGCCGCCAACTTTCCGGCCGCCCGACAGATGCAGCCATGACAGGAACGCGAGAATCCGGTAGAGCACGCCGACGGTGAGGAGCACCAGCCACCCGAGCAATCCGAGGATGGCGTACGCGGCCCACCATTCGGGATGGAATCGGTGGGGAACCAGCAGCAGCGCCAGGCCGGCGACTACGGTCAGACCGAGAAATCCGAAGGCGGTGCCGACGTGGGCCAGTGCGAGGTCCAGTGGTTGCGTGCGAGCGCGAAAGTATCCCGCAACCAACGAGAGATAGAGCGCCATCGACAGCGCCAGCAGGAGCCCGCCGATCAGCCGCACTACCTGCCACGACAGAATCGCAGCGGGGGTAAAGAGCAGCAGCCCCGCCGCGGCGAATGGACCGATCCAGCGAAGCTGCCAGCTGGGAGGATCGTTGCTGGCGAGGAACATCGGGAGGATTCGGCTGCTTACCCCGACGGCGGTCAGCGTGACGAACCCGAGCGCCCCGAGATGAAAGTGCGCCGCGATGGTGCCGAGCCGGTCGAAATGCCACCACCCGGCGGTCTCTCCGATTCGGGCCAGCCCGAGCAGCATGGCAAACCCGAATGCGCTGTGGCCTCCTGAGATGTAGCGGCCGACCAATCTGCCCTGAGTCGCGCGGCGGCGTTGCGGCAGCAGGTTCCACGACACCACGCCGACCGCCGCAAAGATCAGAACCCACCCGCTCGCCTGGAGGTATGGCAGCCAGAACCAGAGGCCGGCCACCAGTTGGAGAATCCCCGCTTCGAGCACCCAGAAGCCGATTCGCGCTACCATCGCGCTGCGCATCCCGACGCCGAGGAGGGCCGGGAAGAGCTGATGCAGGGCTCCGAATACGATCGTGGTGAGGAAGCCGAGGGTGAACGCGTGGGTCACCGCCAGCGCATGGGGGAGAAGGATGTTGCCGCGCGCCAGGTCGGGCGCCACAATCACCAACCCGGCCGACCCGAGGCCGAGCCATAGCAGGCCGGCCATGAAGTGTGCCGCCGGAATATCGAACGGCGGCGGACCTGAACGCATTGCTCGGCTCCTCGGAGACTCATGACGGGCGGTAAGCTAGCCGGTTGACTGGCTTCCGCCAGCCGGGTAAGATCTTGGCCGGCAAGAGCATCGCGTCGGTCTTCGGGCCGCCGTCGGGACAGGTGGCCGAGTGGTTTAAGGCGCTCGCCTGGAAAGCGGGTAAACGTCAAAAGCGTTTCGAGGGTTCGAATCCCTCCCTGTCCGTGGCCCGCCGGCCCTCCGGCGGGCCGCCCTGTTTAGCGCTTCGGGAACCGATCGGCCGTCTCGGTCGTATCTCTTGATAGTCGCTGGTCGGTGCCTCTCTCCGGTGTCTGTCCCAGGAGCGCTCATGTTTCGCAGTCGCATCCTCCCGCCTGTCATTCCTTCGTCCGAGATCACCCCCGAATCGCTCTATCTCAACCGCCGAGAGTTTATGGCG
Source organism: Gemmatimonadales bacterium (assembly GCA_035707585.1). GTDB lineage: Bacteria > Gemmatimonadota > Gemmatimonadetes > Gemmatimonadales > GWC2-71-9 > DASSTY01. Next base: position 5,234 of record DASSTY010000258.1, on the reverse strand, counting down.
GCCGCCGGGGTGGCCACCGCGGCGCTGGCGCTGCCCCCTCGGCTGATGGCAGCGGTGCATTCGCGGCGCAGCGATCCGGATGACAAGCCCACGCCCTGGGACAAGGTGACTACCTACAACAATTTCTACGAGTTCGGCACCGGCAAGGGCGACCCCGCCGCCAATGCGAAGGATTTCAAGACCCGTCCCTGGACGGTGCAGATCGAGGGAGAAGTCAAGCGCACCGGCCCGATCGATTTCGACGAGATCCTCCGGCGTTTTCCCCACGAGGAGCGGGTCTACCGTCATCGCTGTGTCGAGGCCTGGTCGATGGTGGTGCCCTGGCTCGGATTCCCGCTGGCCAAGCTGATCGACTGGCTCGAGCCCACCTCGCGCGCCAGGTATGTCGAGTTCACCACCCTGCTCGATCCCAGTCAGATGCCGGGGCAGCGGGACAACATTCTCCCCTGGCCGTATGTCGAGGGATTGCGAATGGATGAAGCCCGTCATCCGCTCACGCTGATGGTACTGGGGCTTTATGGCCGCTTTCTTCCGCCCCAGAACGGCGCGCCGCTCCGGCTGATCGTGCCGTGGAAGTATGGCTTCAAGGGCGGGAAGTCGATCGTCAAGATCCGGTTCCGCGAAACCCAGCCGGCCACTACCTGGAACGTGGCGGCGCCGAACGAGTACGGGTTCTACGCCAACGTAAATCCCCATGTCGATCACCCGCGCTGGAGCCAGGCCACCGAGCGGAGGATCGGCGATCTCTTCCGGCGCGACACCCTGATGTTCAACGGCTATGGCGATCAGGTCGCCTCGCTCTACACCGGCATGGATCTCCGGGTGAACTTCTGACCCGCGCGCAAGTCATCACACGGGTCGTCAAGCCGATCCTCTGGGTTGCCGGCTTCGGGCCGCTGATCTGGCTCGCCTGGGCGATCCCGGCCGACCAGCTCGGTGCCGATCCGGTCAAGACGATCCAGCATCTCACCGGCCTCAGCACCCTGATCATCCTGTTCGTGACGATCTCGGTGACGCCGATCCGGCGGCTCACCGGCTGGAACGAGCTGATTCGAGTGCGCCGGCTGATCGGATTGTTCGCCTTCTTCTATGCGGTGCTGCACGCCTTCAGCTACTTCGTATTCGATCAGCGGATGTCGCCGTCGGGGATTGCGGCTGATGTGGTGGAGCATCCCTGGGTGACGGTGGGGTTCACGGCGTTCGTGCTGCTGATTCCGCTGGCGCTCACCTCCACCAAGGCGTCAATCCGGAGATTGGGCGGCCGCCGGTGGCAGCGCCTGCACCGGCTGATTTACCTCTCAGCCATCGGCGGCGTGCTGCACTATCTCTGGCTGGTCAAGCGCGACATCAGGCCGCCGCTTACCTACGGCGCGATTCTGCTGGGCGTTCTGGCGCTCCGGCTGGCGGTGTCGCGAGCGCCGGTGCGAAAGCGTACGCCGCCGGCCCGGGTTCCAGCCGACCAGCCGTCGCGGTAACTTGAACCCATGCTCGCCCGGTTCCGGCGTTTCCGTCTCCTCGCTCTGGTCGCCTTTCTGGCCGCCCCCGGCCTGGGCGCGACCTGGTTGCCGCTGGTACATCGCTGCGGCGGTGCCACCGGCATGCCGACCATGGCGCATTCGGAGCATCCGTCGGATCACCACTCATCGCCGGCATCGCACATCTGTCACTGCATCGGTGCCTGCCACGGCGCCACCGCCGCCCCGTCGCTGGCCGCGCCGCGATCACTGGTGGCGGCCACCAGCGACTACCAGGTGCCGCCGTTCTCAACGGCGCCGCTCGTGCGGCTGCACTTCTTCCTCCGGCATCTCCCGCCCGCAACCGCTCCACCTCTGGTCTGACCCGCCGGCTCGCCAAGCCGGTCTCCATCGCTGATCGCGCCTCATCCTCGCGGAGTGGCGCGTCGAAGCGTGCGTTTCACACCGACGCATTGGGGTCGCACCATGAAGCAGCTCAAGAAGACCTGCCAGGAGGTGCTGGCGGCCACAGGAGTGATGATCCTCCTGCTGGCACCGGCGCTCCAGGCCCAGCGCACCGGCACGGTGAGCGGCCGAGTGCAGGACAGCACCGGCGCCGCGCTGGCCGAGGCGGTGGTACGGGTGGAATACACCCCGTTCACTGCCCGGACCGATGAGGCGGGGCGATATCTGATCGCGGGCGTGCCGGCGGGCAAGCAACTGCTGATCGCTCAGCGAATCGGGCTCGGGCCGGAACGCCGCTCGATCGTGGTATTGGCGGACAGCCTCGTCACGGTGGACTTTCAGCTCCGGAGCGCACCGACGATCCTGCCGCCGATCGTCATCAGCGTCAGCAGGGAGGATGAGCGGCGCACCGATGCGCCGGTCACCATCGACGTGCTGAGCGGAGGAGAGCTCCGGCAGAGCGCACCGGCCCACCCCAATGAAGTGATGAACCGGCTCCCCGGAGTACATCTCGCCGCGCTCTCCGGCGAAGGCCACATGACGGCGATTCGCCAGCCGATCAGCACCAAGCCGGTCTACCTCTATCTCGAAGACGGAGTGCCCACCCGGGCGACCGGCTTCTTCAATCACAACGCGCTGTACGAGGTGAATATCCCGCAGTCGGGTGGGATCGAGGTCCTCAAGGGACCGGGAACGGCGCTCTACGGCAGTGATGCGATCGGCGGGGTGGTGAACGTGCTCACGCGGGAACCGCCGGCGGTACCCAGTGCGGAGCTCACCGCCGAAGGGGGAAGCGATGGGTGGGCGCGGGCACTGCTGACGGGCGGCACCACCAGCGGCAGCAACGGCGTGCGGGCCGACCTCAACCTGACTCGGACCGATGGGTGGCGCGATCGGTCGGGGTATCATCGCCAGAGCGGCACGATTCGATGGGATCACGCCAACGCGGACGGCTGGTCGAGCCGCACTGTGGTCACAGCGTCGAACATTCATCAGCAGGACGCCTACACGCTGGACCAGGCCCAGTTCGAGGCAGCCAGTCCGATCAATCGCTCGCCGATCAGCTTCCGGAAGGTCCAGGCGTTCAGAATTTCCAGCGCCCTCGAGCGCACCCGCGGGAATACCCTGTGGAGCTTCACGCCATACGCCCGCTATAATCGGCTCGATCTGATTCCGTACTGGCAGTTGAGCTACGACCCACAGCTCTGGAATACCCGCAATGCCTCCGCCGGATTGCTCGCGCGGATGCGGCGCGATTTTCCGCGGGCGCGCACCCGCGTCATCGTGGGCGCCGATGCCGACTGGAGTCCCGGCACCTTCCGCGCGTTTGGAATCGCGCCGGAACTGGGCGGCCCGAACGGGCGAACCTGGGCCAGCTACACCACCGGAGCAGCCCAGTACGACTATCACGTCACCTACCGGTCGGTCTCGCCGTACGCCCAGGTCGAGGTGCGCCCGATCGCCGGCCTCAAGCTCGATGCGGGACTCCGGTACGATGTGTCGGGCTACCGCTACGATAACCATCTCACCACCGATCAATCGCCCGGCTCGACTCATCGGCGCCCGGCCGACCGGTCGGTCGGCTACGAGCATCTCAGCCCCAAGATCGGCGCCACGCTGGATCTGACCCGCGCGCTCAACCTGTACGCATCGTACCGCAATGGGTTCCGCGCGCCGTCGCAGCAACAGCTTTTTGCCCAGGGAGCGGCCGACAATACGGTGGCGCTCCAGCCGGTAACGGTGAACAGCTACGAAGTGGGTATTCGAGGCGAAGCGGGTGGCCGCTTTCTCTACCAGGCCTCCGCCTATTCGATGACGCTGACCAACGACATTCTCACGTTCACGACCCCCGAGAACACCCGAGTGGCGGTGAACGCCGGTTCCAGCCGCTACCAGGGGATCGAGCTGGGAGCGGGCGTGATGCTGACGCGCGATGTGCGCCTCGATCTCAGCTTTTCGCGGAGCCGGGCGCGCTATCTCGCGTACGCACCGTGAGCGGACGTCGACTACAGCGGAATGACGGTCGAGCAGTCGCCGCGAGAGCTGGCCGATCTTCATCTCACCTGGACGCCGGCGTTTCTCCGGGGCGGGCGAATGGCGATCGACCTGAGCCATACCGGCCGCTACGCCGAAGATCCGGCCAACACCCACTGGTATGGGGGACATCAGCTGGTCGGGGTTCAGGCCAGTTGGTTCGTACTGCCGCAGGTCTCCGTCTTTGGCCGGGTAACCAATCTGTTCGATCGCCGTTACGCCGCGCTGGCTTCGTACGATCCATTCCAGCAAACCCAATACAATCCGGGGTCACCGCGATCCATTTACGCCGGAGTGCACTATGCCTGGAGTCACTAAGCTGGGGTGGCGCTCCCGTTCCCGCCTGCTGCTGGTGCTGGTGCTGGTCGCCGCAACGATCACGGCATGCGGCGAGTCCCCGGGGATCGCCCTGGGCGAACCGACCATCGTGAGCCAGGCCACCGGAGTGGGCACGGCGCCGATGTTCGCGGTGTCGCCGTCGGGCGTTCGCGCGGTGGCGTGGGTCTCCGCGCCGAATGGCGGCACCGACGGCCGGCTCTATCTCTCGGTGGACGGGCGGGCGCCGGTCGAAATTCGAGATTCGCTGGGGCCGATCGCCGCTCACGGCGAATCGCCGCCCCAGCTCGCGTTCGGGTCCGACGGGGCGCTCAACGCGTTGTACGTGGTCGGCAGGGTGCGGCCGGATCGGCGCTTTCCACTGGGCGCACTCCGGTTCGTTCGCTCGACCGATGGCGGCGCCACCTGGACGGCCCCTGCGACTGTCACCGACGATTCGGTATTCGGCTCGCACAATTTTCACGCGCTGCACGCCGGTGCCGACGGAACCCTCTACGCCTCCTGGCTCGACGGCAGGGCGGGGCGCGCTGGCGCATACCTGGCCAGCAGTACCGACGGCGGCGCAACCTGGTTGCCCAATCGCCCCGTGGCGTCGGGTGAGGCGTGTCCCTGCTGCCGGACTGCAATCGCCACGGCGGCCGACGGCACGCTCTATCTGGCCTGGCGGATGGTGAGCCCCGACAGCATTCGCGACATCGTGGTGGCCCGGTCGAGCGACCACGGGGCGACCTGGAGCACGCCCACTGCGGTTCATGCCGACAAGTGGGTATTCAATGCCTGCCCCCACGCAGGTCCATCGCTCGCGGTCGATTCGGCTGGAACATTGCACGTGGCGTGGTGGACTGGGCGCGACGGCATCGCCGGGGTGTATTACGCGCAATCGCGCGACGGCGCCCGGAGCTTCTCGGACCCGGTGCCGCTCCAGGCGCCGGGGCTGGCGCGCCC
>DASSTY010000257.1:0-5392 GCA_035707585.1 Gemmatimonadales bacterium | reverse complement strand
GGAGTTCGGCAGTCTCATTGGACGCGAGGGACGGCTGGTGCAGGTGGAGTTGAGCGCGCCGCGCCCCGAGCTGGCCGAGCAGTGGGGCGACTCGGTGCAGCAGCTGATGGCGAAGATTCCGCAGCTCACCGACGTGCGCAACGCCTACAGTGGAACCCAGCCGCAGGTGGAAGTCACCCTGGCGCGCGACCGGATCGCGCAACAGGGGCTCGATATCGACGCTGTAGCCGGCGCACTCGCGGGCGGGCTCGGCGGGGTAGAAGCCAGCGAACTGCGGCAGACCGATCGCCGCACTCCCATTCGCGTGCGGCTGGCCGGCAACGCCAACGAAAATCTCGCCGTGGCGCTGGCTACCCCGATCAACGGCGTTCCGGTGGGCCAGCTGGTAGAGACGCGCGAGACCCGCGCGCCGATCGAAGTGGTGCGGGTAGGCCAGCGGCCGGTCACTGTAATAGAAGGGGCGGTGGAAAAAGGCGGCACCTCGCGCGCCACCCACGCGGTGGAGCAGATGCTCGCCGGGCTTACGCTGCCAACCGGATTGCGCTGGACCGTCTCGGGCGCCGATACCGAGCAGCAGCGCACCGCCGACGAACTGGAGGTCGCCGCGCTTCTCTCGGTGGCGCTGGTCTTTCTGGTGCTGGCGGGTGAGTTCGCGTCGTTCACGACACCACTGCTCATCATGCTGACTGTCCCGCTCGCCGCGGCCGGCGGGATCGTAATTCTCTGGTTCACCGGGCAGAGTCTCAATGCGGTGTCGCTGATCGGCATGGTGGTGATGATCGGTATCGCCGACAATGACGCGGTGGTAAAGCTGGATGCAATCCGCCGCTTCCGCGCCGAAGGACACTCGATCGAAGAATCGGTTCTGCTCGGCGGGCGCCAGCGACTCCGCGCCATCACCATGACCTCGCTCACCACCATCGTGGGCGTGCTGCCGCTGGTGCTCGGCATCGGAAGTGGCGGCGAGTTGTATCAGCCACTGGCTGCCGGGGTGATCGGCGGGTCGATCAGCGCGACGCTGGTGACGTTTTTCCTGCTGCCGACGGCGTATGCTGTAATGGAAAGGCGGGATGACGGGAAGACGGGAAGACGGGAAGGTAGACGGACGGGCGGACAGACGGACGGACGGACGTGATCGGGTGGGCTACGCGGCGGCCGGCGGCGATTGGGGCGCTGGCGCTCTCGCTGATGCTGGCGGGCGGGTTTGCCTTTGTGCGGCTGCCGCTGGCTACCAAGACGACGGTAGAGCTCCCCAAGCTGCAAATCAGCGTGGCGTGGCCTGGCGCCAGTGCGGAGCTGGTGGAAACCTACATCACCGCGCCGATCGAAGCGGTGGTGCAGGAGGTGCGCGGAGTTCATCAGATCAGCAGTGAATCCGCCGAAAACAGTGCTTCCCTTACCATAGAACTCGAACCTCACGCCAACGTTCAGCTCACCCGGCTCGGCATTCTCGAGCGGCTGGAAGTGCTGCGGCCGGATCTGCCGTCGGGCTCCTCCCCTCCCAGCGTGTCGAACTACGTGCCGGAGGAGCTGGAAGAGGCGCCGCTCCTGGTCTACACCGTTTCCGGGCCGTATACCGCCGGCGCACTGGGCCGGCTGGTGCGAGAAACGATCGATCCGCAGGTGAGTGCCATTCCCGGCGTTGCCGGTGTCCGCGCATACGGCGGTGCGGAGATCGGAGTGGCGGTCACCTACGATGCGCAGCGCGCGCGGCAGATCGGCGTCACGCCGGCGGCGCTGAGCCAGGCGCTGCGCAATTCCCGGATCGTGCAATCGCTCGGCACCGAACAGGAAGGGATGTCGGTGCGCCGTGTGGTGCTGGACGACGAGCCCGGTTCGCTGGCCGCGCTGGGTCAGCTTCCGGTGGTTGGCGCCGGCGGACGAGTCTATCGGATTTCCGATCTGGCCGACATCCGGCCCGAGGAAGATGCCAACGGGCAGTTCTATCGAATCGACGGGCTCCCGGCGGTCTCGCTCTCGATTGCACGCCTCCCCGGCGCCGACGCAATCAAGACCGCAGCGCGAGTGCGCGAGCGGCTCACCGCACTTGCCCCGACGCTCCCGCCCGGGGTGCGCCTCAGCGTCCAGTCGGATCAGAGCGTGGAACTCGCCAGGCAGCTCAAGGACCTGGTGCTGCGCGGTGCCATCGCCTTTGCGGCGGTGATGCTGGTTCTGGCCTTTACGCTTAGCAATGCGCGCGCGGTGATCCTGGTGATGCTGAGCGCTGCCGTTGCGATCGCCGGCACATCGCTGGGACTGTATCTCCTCCACATTCCGGCCAATCTGCTGACGCTGGCCGGCCTGGGGATGGGGATCGGCATTCTGGTGCAGAACGGGCTCGTGGTGGTAGACCGATTGCGCTCGGCGCCCGACACTCCCGAGGGCCGCGCCGATGCAGGGCGACGGATCACGCCGGCGGTGCTGGGGGCGACGCTCACGACGGCAGTGGTGCTGTTTCCTTTCCTATATCTACAGGGCAATGCGAGGGCGGCGTTCATGCCGTTCGCCGCCGCCTTTGCGCTGGCGCTGGGCTGGTCGGTGGTTTCGTCTCTCATCGTGGTTCCGGCGCTCGGTGCGGGGCACGGGCTCAGCACCAATGGCTGGCCGCGGATGCGCCGAGTCTATCGAGCTGCGGTTAACGGGCTGGTGCGTTGGCGGTGGGCGACACTGTTCCTCGCGGCTGCGATCGTGGGCGTCGTGACTTGGGGATTCGTGCGACGGGTGCCGAGGAGTTCGTTCGGCAACTGGTACGGAGATCAGACCACCGTGTCGGCCCATCTCAGTTTTCCGCGCGGCTCCGACCCGGCGTCGCTCGATCGCGGGATGCGCGACTTCGAGAGTATCGTCGTCGGGCGGCCCGGCGTCGAGAGGGTGACGGTTCAGGGTAATCCAGACGGCGCGTACATGACGGTGTACTTCACCAAGGATGCGGGGATGGGTCCCCTGCCGTACGAGGTGAAGGAAGCGCTGACGCAGCGCGCGCTGCTGATCGGCGGCGCGTCGGTGAGCGTCTTTGGGCGAGGACCTGGGTTCTACAATGGCGGCGGCGGCGGAGCCATGAGCTTCCGGATCAAGATCCTGGGATTTTCCTACGAAGGGGTGGAGCAGGTGGCGCTCGACCTCAAGCGGCGGCTGCTCAGGATTCCGCGGGTCAGCACGGTAGACATCAACGCCGGGAGCTTCTTCCAGTCGGAGAAAGCGTACGCCGTCGTGCTGCAGCCCAATCGTGCCGCCCTGGCGCGATTCGGATTGACCTCGGCCGACTTTGCGCAGGCGGTGACGCGCGAGGTGCGGGGACCGGTGGGCGCGCAGCGACTGGAAATCGGCGGTGAGGAACTGCCGGTCACGCTCAAGTCGGCCGGCACACTGGACCGCAACCTCCGGGAGCTGCGCAGCACCCTCGTGTCCAACCCCAATGACGCCCCGGTGCGGGTCGGCGACCTGGCGTCGGTGGATGAGCGAGAAGCGGTCAGCAACATCAGCCGGGAAAATCAGCAGTACGTGCGGATCCTGAGCTACGATTTTCGCGGCCCCAGCAAACTGGCGCAGCGGACTCACGATGGTTTCATGAAGTCCATCAGCGTGGCGCCGGGTTACAGCGTGGGAGACGACTACTTCGAATGGACCAACGATCACAGCAACCGGGGACTCTGGGTGGTGTTCGGTGTGGGAGTGGCGCTGGTGCTGCTGGCGGTGGCGATGGTCTTCGACTCCATCTGGGCCGCGGCGATCGTGTTCCTGAGTTTGCCCCTGGCGCTGGCGGGAGTCGGCGGAGCGTTCTGGGCGCTGGGCGCAACGTTCGGACGTGAAGCGGCGGTGGGCGTGATTCTCGTCGTGGGCCTCGCGGTGAACCAGACCATTCTTCTGGTGGATGCTGCGCTGGAGAAGCGCCGCGCCGGCCGGCTCGACCGGCCCGGAATCGTGGTGGCGGCCGACGACCGGTCGGGGATGATCATGCTGGTGACGCTGACCACGCTGGCGAGTCTGATTCCGCTGGCGGTGGGGACCGATGCCGACAGTCTGTTCGGGTCGATCGCGCTGGCAACGACCGGCGGAACCATCGCGGGGACCATCGGTGCGATGCTGGTGGTGCCGGCGATGCTGGGAGGGGGGAAGGGGGAAGCGAGAAGGGAGAAACGGGAAACGGGAAGTGGGAAGTGGGGGTGGATCAGGCGGGTTGGAATGTTTCCGGGGAGAGTGGTTGGCTGGGCCATCGATCGGGGGCGGCGTGTTTTCGCTCGGCGGTGAAGTGTCGGGTTGTGGGCGCGGCGCCGGCTTCGCGCTGATCGGCGCCTTGATCGCCGGCTGCGGCCGCCACGCTGACGCTCCGGTCGGCCAAACTGCGTCGCTGATCTCCGCCGACTCCATCCCCCTCTTCGACGTTGCCGGAACGGCCCCCGACGGCACTCCGGTCTTCGGCACCGTCACCGGTGGCGCGCGATTTGACGACGGGCGCATTCTGATCGCCAACGCCAGCGGACCCAATCTGATTGTCTTCGACTCCGCCGGCCGCTACGTCCGGACGATTGGCCGCGAAGGACATGGCCCCGGCGAATTCCAGTGGCCCAACTGGGTAGGGCGATGCGGCGGCGACTCGATCTTCGTTCGCGACCAGCGGCTCGACCGCATCACCGTAATCGCGCCAGATGCCACACCGGCGCGAGAGATTCGGTTCCCTTATGCAACTGCCGAGCTCGCCTGCAGCACCTCGGCGCGGTTCATTGTGATGAAGACGCCGCTGAGTGCGCCAGTGAGCATGACCGGCACCGCGCCGCCGATGATGGCGCAGTTTCTCGTGACCGACGCCGCCGGTGATTCGCTGGCTGGCATGGGCACCATGAAAGCGGGGGAGACCAGGCCGCTGGGCCTCCTTACCCGGCTGGCAATGACCGACGACCGGATATATCTGGGCACCGCCGACTCGGCGTTCGTCGATGTCTACAACCTGAGCGGCGCGAGGGTCGGCGCGCTTCGGGTAGGAGGCGACCGCCGCCCGCCGACTCCGGCCGATTACGACCACGCGATCGAACAGATGGTGGCCGTGTTCCCCGGCCAGGCCGATCGGGACCAGACCGCCAAGCTGCTGCGTACGGTGCCGATGCCTGCTCTGCTGCCGGCCTATTCCGCTCTGCTCACCGATCCCGAGGGCGTTCTCTGGGCGGTAACCTCCGGTCCGGGAGACTCCATCACGACGATTCGCGGCACTTCACCGGATGGCAGTGCCCTCGGCGAGTTGAAGCTGCCCGACTTCTTTCGGCCCTTCGAAGTGGGCCTGGGCTACGTGCTGGGCGCGGCCGAAACTCCGGACGGGGAGCAGCACGTGCGGGAGTATCGGGTGCGGCGGAATCGTGAGCGGCCGCGGTAGCGCCGCGGAAACCGCCCCTACCGCCGC
>DASSTY010000256.1:0-3334 GCA_035707585.1 Gemmatimonadales bacterium | reverse complement strand
ACGGCGGCTTGTCGCCCGACTATTCCGCGGCGGCCTCGGCGGCGCAGCAGGGATGCCAGTTGGGACAGCAGGCTGCGTGCGACTACCTGGGTGGATTGTACCAGACCGGTCGCGGGGTGAGGCGCGACCTGGGCCGGTTCTTCGAACTGGTATCCAATGCCTGCGCCGGCGGCTATCTCCCGTCCTGCGTTCATGCCGGTCTGGCCTGGCGCTATGGAATCGGCACCGCGCGGCAGTACCAGGTGGCGGTCGCCGATTTTCGAAAAGCCTGCGATGGCGGTGTCGCTGCCGGATGTCTTCACCTGGCAGAGATGGAAGAACAGGGGCTGGGCACCGCACTCGAACCCGACTCCGCCGCGGTGCATCGCGCTCGGGCTCGCCAACTGGGCGACTCCGCCGATTCCCATTAGGTTGCGGCTATGACTCTCACATCGCTGCCGGCCACCGGCGCCGGGATCGCACTCCCTGATCTGGTCGATTACCTCGACCAGTATCTCCGGATCCGCGAGGTGGGCGACTCACCCAACGCCGTCAACGGACTGGAAGTCGAAAACAGCGGTCGGATCGGGAGGCTCATCGCCGCAGTCGACGCCTCACAGGAAACGATCGACGGGGTGGTGGATTCGATCTCCCGCAGCGGGGATGCGGGGCCTCCGCTGCTGCTGGTGCATCACGGGCTCTTCTGGGACGGCAATATCCCGGTGGTGGGCCGCCGATACCGGCGGCTCAAGGCGCTGCTGTCGCATGACATCGCGCTGTACGCCGCGCACATTCCGCTCGACCTGCACAGCGAAGTGGGAAACAACGTGGTGCTCGCGGGAATGCTGGAGCTGGCCACCGCGGGAATGTTCGGGCGGCATCTGGGACAGGAGATCGGGGTGTGGGGCACCTGGCGCGACGGCGGCGCGCTTCCCCGCGAGTCGCTGGTGAGCCGGCTCGACGACTTGCTGGAGACGCAGGCGATGCTGATTCCGGGTGGGCCCGCTGAGTGTACTCGAGTGGGAGTGCTTACCGGCGCCGGCGGCAGTGCGATTGCCGATGCGCACGCTGCGGGGCTCGACACGCTGGTAACCGGCGAAGGTGCTCACCACACCTATTTCGACGCGATGGAGTGGGGAATCAACGTGATCTACGCCGGGCATTACGCCACCGAACAGGTTGGCGTGCGCGCGCTGGCCGAGCATCTGGGCAGCCGATTCGGGCTGCCGTGGGAGTTTCACCGCCATCCTACCGGATTGTGACCGCCGCCAACATCGCCGCGCCGTGGCTGGCGCTTAACGGCATCGAGAAGTGGTATGGCCCCGTGCACGCGTTGCGCGGGGCCGATTTCATACTCCGCCCCGGCGAGGTCCACGCTCTCCTGGGCGAGAACGGCGCCGGCAAGACGACACTGATGCGGATCGCCGCCGGACTGGAGCAGCCCGATGGCGGCACCATCCAGCTCGATGGCCAGAACCGCGAAATCCGATCGCCGGTCGCCGCGCGAGGCCTCGGAATCGGGATGGTGCACCAGCACTTCACGTCGGTGCCGGCGCTCACCGTGGCGGAGAACATCGCCCTCAGCGCGGGATGGCCGGTCACACCGGGAAGACTGCGCCGGCGAGTCGAAGCGCTGATGGAACGGGTGCACCTGCCGCTCGATCCCGATCGCCCGGCGGGGCTCCTGTCGGTAGCGATGAAGCAGCGGCTGGAAATTCTCAAGGCGCTCGCCGGTGGAGCGCGAATCCTGCTGCTCGATGAACCCACCGCAGTGCTGGCACCCACCGAAGTCGAAGAAGTGCTCCGCGTCGCGGCTGATCTCCGGGCCGCCGGTGCATCGGTGGTGCTGATCACCCACAAGCTGACCGAAGCGCTGGCGATCGCCGATCGAGTAACGGTGCTCCGGCGCGGCGTGGTGACGCTCACCGCCTCGGCAGCCGGCCGCACCGCCGACGAACTGGCGCACGCCATGGTGGGAGACCTGGCCGCCGATCTCCTGCCGCAGGAATCGCCGGCGCCGCGGGAAGAGCGGCCGGTAAATTCGCCGCCGCTGGTTCGCGCCGAAATGCTCGATGTGGCGCGCCGCGGCCGGGGCGGTGTGCGCTGGGGTGTTGCGGTGCGCCAGGCGTCGCTGGTAATCCGGGCCGGTGAGATCGTGGGTATCGCCGCGGTCGAGGGAAATGGCCAGCGGGAACTGCTGCTCTCGGTGGCCGGGCTGCTGCCGCCCCTTCGCGGACGCCTCGAAGTCACCGGGCCGGTGGCATTCGTGCCGGAAGACCGCACCACCGAAGGACTGATCGGCAGCTTTACTCTGGCGGAGAACATGGTGCTTGGTCTGGGCGAAGCGGCGCCGTGGATCCGACGAGGGTGGATCGACTGGCGGGCGGCCCGTCGCCGAACCGCGGGCATCATCGAGAGGTTCGGGATCCGCGCCAGCGGACCCGATGCCCCCGCAGCCACACTGAGCGGCGGCAATCAGCAGAAACTGGTGCTGGGCCGCGCGCTGGCGATGGCGCCGCGCGTGCTGGTAGCGGAAAATCCCACCCGTGGTCTCGATCTCCACGCCGCGGCAGAGATGCACCGGCGCCTCCGAGAAGCCGCCGCGGGAGGCGCCGCGGTGCTGGTGCATGCCAGTGATCTGGACGAGGTGCTCGATCTCTCTACCAGAGTGCTGGTGATGTCGGCGGGAGTGCTGTTCGAACCACCTCCAGGTGCCGGGCGGAGTGAAATCGGCAGCCTGATGCTGCGCGGAGCGCCGGCGTGACGGGACCGATTATTGGCCGGGGGCGCTCTGCCACAGCGGTTTTCCTGGCTGCAGCGGCGAGTCTTGCCATTGGGCTGGCGCTGCTGGCGCTGGGACTCTGGGCCGCGGGGTACGATCCGATCCGCGCGCTGGGTGCGCTCTGGAACGGTGCATTCGGATCGTGGTACGCCGTCACATCGGGCACGCTGGTCCGCTCGGTTCCACTGATCCTCATCGGGCTCGGCATCACGCTGGCATTCCGTGCCGGCGCATTCAACATCGGCGCCGACGGACAGTTCTATGCTGGTGCAATCGCCGCGACCTGGGTGGGAGTGCATCTCACCGGGCTGCCGTCATTCATTGCGATTCCAGTGCTCCTGCTGGCGGCCACCATCGCCGGGGCGCTGTGGGTGGCCGTGCCGGTATGGCTTCGCCAGCGCTACGGCGTGTGGGAGGTAATCAGTACGCTGCTGCTCAACTTCGTGGCCGAGTCGCTGGTGAGCTACATGGTGCAGGGGCCGCTGCAGGAGCCGCAGCATATCTACCCCCAGAGCGTCGCCATCGCCCAAAGTGCCCAGCTTCCGTTTCTGGGAGGCACTCGCCTGCATCTCG
>DASSTY010000255.1:0-5675 GCA_035707585.1 Gemmatimonadales bacterium | reverse complement strand
CGGCAAACCCCGACTGCAGCAGGAAGTCGCCCAGCTGGTCGAGCAGCGACTGGAGGTTGATCGTGTCGGCCAGCTCGGCGAGGTACTTGGAGTAGGTTACGTAACGCATGGCCGGTCGTGGGTCGTGGGTCGTGGGTCGTGTGGCGTGTGGCGGCATCGTCGGGGCGGGGCATGCCTCGCCCATTAACCGAGCCCGTACGGGCCTTTGCCGAAGCCGGGCTCGCGGCGCTCGGGGCGGGCGCGGGTGTAGCCGTATTCTTCGTTGCGGGTGATCCGTTTCCGCGCGGCGAGCCCCTCCAGCACCAGTTCGCAGGCAGCAACCGCCACCGGCGCATCGGCCGGGGACGCGAGATCCATCGCCTGCACGGCATCGAGCAGGCCGTCTACCACGTTGAATCCCTTGAGTACCACGCTGGCGCGTTCGTCGCCCGGAATCCGGAGCGCGCCGCCCTGGTCGAACCAGTCCACGATCCGCTGGAGATCGGCGCCGTCATCGTATTCATCGAGCACCTTGCCGGCGGCGCGGCGAATCAGCTCGCGGGCAATCGGATCGGCACCCTGCAGCTCGCCTTCGTATTCCAGCTCCAGCTTGCCGGTAATCGAAGGGGTGGACGAGTAGAGATCGCTCACCCGCGGAACCGCCTTTTCTTCTCGCAGCACCACCGCACGCCGTTCGGCGTTGGAGGTGACATGCTCCAGCAGGCTTATTGGTAACCGCTGGCTCACTCCCGAGCGCTGGTCGATCCGCTTGTCTTCGCGCGCTTCGAAGGCGACCCGTTCGATTACTTCGAGCAGAAAGATCGGCACGTCGAGCGGGGGGCCGCCACGGTCGGTCCACGCCTCCTGCGCGGTGATCCGCATGCCCAGTTCGACGGTGCGAGGGTAGTGGGTAATGATCTCGGATCCGATCCGGTCTTTCAGCGGCGTGATGATCTTGCCGCGCGCGGTGTAGTCTTCCGGGTTGGCGGTAAAGGCCATCAGCACATCGAGCGGCAGGCGGACCGGATATCCCTTAATCTGGATATCGCCCTCCTGCATGATATTGAAGAGCCCCACCTGGATCTTGCCGCTCAGATCGGGCAGCTCGTTGATCGCGAAGATGCCGCGATTGGCCCGGGGCAGGAGCCCGAAGTGCATGGTCAGTTCGTCCGACAGCAGATGCCCGCCGCGTGCCGCCTTGATCGGATCGACATCGCCGATCAGATCGGCGATGGTGACATCGGGCGTAGCCAGCTTTTCGACGTAGCGCTGGGAGCGATCGAGCCAGGCGATCGGCGTGGCGTCGCCGCAGCGCTCGATCATTTCTCGGGCGTAGCGCGAAATCGGCGCGAAGGGGTCGTCGTTGACCTCGCTCCCCTGGATGATGGGGATCCGCTCGTCCAGAAAGGCGGTGAGGGCGCGGAGGATCCGGCTCTTGGCCTGGCCCCGGAGGCCCAGCAGGATGAAATGATGCCGCGCCAGCAGGGCATTGACGATCTGCGGGAGGATGGTGTCCTCGTATCCCACGATCCCGGGGAAGAGCGGCTGGCCTGACTGGAGACGGGCCAGGAGGTTGGCGCGGATCTCGTCGCGAACCGTCCGGCCCCGGAGGGGGGCGCGGGCCCAATCGGTCTGCTTCAGTTCGCCGAGGGTACGTGGCTGAGTCATGAGACAGTTACTCCTGAACTAACTTCTTGCCGTCCCGATCGTTACCTGCTATTATAGAGCGCTTCGCAGTACTCGGGCCGGGGGGATTCGGCCAGGCTTCGCTTGACAAACCGACCGGGCTAGATAGCTTCGAGCGCCGACATATGACTCGGCGCGACAGTGATGGAATTAGCGCATTCGGCGTTAGATTGGCCACCCCACTCCATGAGGAGCAAGCGATGAAGAAGATGCTCATGTTGGCCGCCGTGCTGTCCCTTGCCGCGTGTCAGAAGAAGGCCGACAACACCCCGGCGACCGACTCGGTTCCCGCCATGGCCCCCGCCGATACCTCGGCGATGATGTCGCACGATTCCAGCATGATGGGTGCCGACACCACCATGAAGGCGGACAGCATGGCCAAGGATTCCGGCAGCCAGATGTAAGCCGCTGGTTCCGCACTGTCGCTCCGGCCCCGGCCTCCGCCGGGGCCGCGTGCGTTTCAGGAGGTGAGCCGCTCCGGCTCCAGGGCGGCAAAGGGGAGGGCGGTGACCACGGCGGGCCGCCCGGCGGCTGCCACCTCGTCGCCCACCTGCACCTCCCGGCGAATCGGGGCCAGCCCCAGACGGAAGTCGCCTATGGTCAGCGTCGAGCGCACGGTGCCCACTTCGCGCTCGCCGTTCAGAATCGTCCGGCTCTCCAGCGGTCCGGGTTCGCTCCACCTGAGTCCTCGCAGTTCCCGGTTGGGGTGACCCCGGAAATGCACCCGGGCCACGGTTTCCTGCCCGGTATAACACCCCTTGGTATACGAGACGCCTCCCAGCTCGTCGTAGCGCACTTCCTGCGGCAGCGTCCGCTCGTCGATTTCGGCTCCCAGCGCCGGCCAGCCGGAGAGAATCCGGGCCGCTTCCAGGTCCTCCGCCGATCCCGGCAGCAACCCCGAGTCGGCCAGCTTTGCCTCGGTGGCGTCGATCACCCCGGCCGGGCCCACCGCCAGTGCCCGGAAGGGTGCCAGCTCCGGCGCCAGCGCCAGCCAGAGCGGGCCGGTGAGCGTGTCATGGCGAACGGCGCGTCCCGCCCCGTCCGGAACAGCATCGAGCGACGAGCGCAGGATCAGACTGTAGACGCCCGCTCCCACCGCCCATAATGCACGATAGTCATCCGTCAGGTCGGTGATCTGTGCCAGTCGCGGAGGGAGACTTCGCTGCAGCAGGGCAGCTGCGGCTTCGCGCGCGCGTGCCGGCATCACCAGGAGCAGCTCGTTCTGGCCGCGCAGCACCCAGGCGTCCACTACGATCATTCCCTTGGGAGTGAGCAGGGCACCGTAGACCAGACTGTCGTCGCCGGGCTTGACCAGATCGCCGGTGAGGAGCCCCTGAAGGCAGTCCAGTGCGCCGGGGCCGGCCACGCGGAATACCGCCGGCGCCGTGGGAACCACCAGTGCGCCGTCTCGGACGACGGAGAGTCGAGCCGGATCGAGGGAGTAATCGAATTCAGACACGCTTCAGCAAGATATCACCGATCGTAGAAGCCCGCCGCAGCGTACGAGCGATCGAGCAGTTCGACGGGATGCGCCACGGTAATCGGGAGCCCTGCCGCCCGGAGGCCGGCGCCGATCTGCATGAGACAGCCGGGATTGCCGGTCGCTACCACCTGCGGCTGCGGAACGGCGGCGCGGATACTCTCGATCTTGTCATCCAGCACCCGGCGCGACATGGCCGGCTGCAGCAGCGAGTAGATCCCGGCGCTGCCGCAGCAGCGATCGTAGCCCGGCAGGAGCCGCAGCCGCAGTCCGGGAATGGCGCCGAACACCGCCAACACCTGGTCGTGCACACCCTGGGCGTGCTGGAGATGACACGGTGCATCGTATGCCACATCGAGATCGAGCGGCGCGCCGGCCACCGGCCCCGCTGCGGCCAGCAGTTCGGTCACATCGCGCACCCTGGCGGCAAGCTGCTCCGCTTCATCGCTGCCGAGCAGGTGGCCGTAGTCCTTGAGCAGAGCGCCGCAGCCGGCGCTGTCTACCACGATGTAGTCCGCGGTGCCGGACAGCGCCGCGAGGTTACGCGCCGCCAGAGCGCGGGCGCCCTCGCGGTCTCCGGCATGCTCGTGGAGCGCGCCGCAGCAAAACTGATCGGGCACCTCGATCACCTGGTAGCCATTCACCACAAGCGTGCGGCGGACGGCATCGTGCACCTGCCCGAGGAGCGTATCCATGACGCAGCCGCGGAAGATCGCGACGGTGCCGCGGTGGGAGTCGGTGCGCCGGGACGCGGGCGCCCCGCGGGTTTGGCGCGGGCGGGTAGCCGCCAGCATTCCCATCTGAAATCCGATCGCCCCGCCGCCGCTCAGCTGCGCGGGAGCTCCGGTGGCGCGAAGCCACCGCGCGGCGGTAAAGATCGGCCGCCAGAGCCAGCGGCGGCTGAACACCGCCAGCAGGGCCCGCGCCTTTCCGCTTAACCCGCGGGCGCGCACCAGATCGGCCCGGGCAGCTTCCAGCCCGCGGCCGTATCCCACACCCGACGGGCAAACCGGTTCGCATCCTCTGCATCCGAGACAGGCGTCGAGGTGTTCGGCCAGCGCGGGGTCGGTCGCCGCGATCTCGCCCCGCTCGAGCGCGCGCATCAGGAGGATGCGGCCGCGAGGGCTGTCGGCTTCGTCGCCGGTGGCGAGATAGGTAGGGCAGGCGGGAAGACAGAAACCACAGTGAACGCAGGGGTCGAGCGCCTGGTATCCGCTGGCCGCGCGGGTCGCGGCATCAGCCACGTTCACCACCTTCCAGCGCTACGTTGAGCGACAGCTCCGGGTCGAACGTCTGCCGCAGGCGTTCGACCACCACCCCAACTCCCTCGCGATAGGCGCCGAAATGTCCTACCGCGTGGCGAATGTTCCACGGCGCCCGTTCCACGGTGAGGGGGATTTCGCGGGTGGCGAGCGTACGGCGAAGATCGCGGAGCCGATCGGGCGCAACGTCGCCGGTCCAGCGAATCATCCCGCTGCCGGCGCCGGCCGAGAGAATGCTTTCGCCCAGTTCGTGGATCAGCAGATCCACCGCATCGTCGATTCCTTCCAGCAGCACGCCGAGCCGGATCGTTACCGGACCGCCCAGGAGGGCGCGGCTGGCCAGACTCCAGAAAGCAGCGCTCCGTTCGGAAGGAAGCGGCTGCCACTGCAGATCGGTCTCGGCCGGCAGACGACGGACTTCTTCGCGCACCGCCGCGTCGCCACCGGCCAATCGCACCGCCAGCAGCCAGTCCGATTCGGCGGCCAGCGCGGGCGAAAGGAGTTCCATGGCCACCGGTGCCGCGCCCACCGCCACCAGATCGCGGGCTGCGGAGGTGAGCGTTTCGCGGGGAGCGCGGGCAGTGAGCGTTACGTCGGCGCGGGGGAGCGCCCGCAGGCGAAGATGGGCTTCGGTAATGATTCCAAATCCGCCGAAGCCGCCGATCTGCAGCTTGGTCAGATCGAACCCCGCCACGTTCTTCACCACGCGCCCGCCGGCTCGCACCACTCGTCCGTCGCCGGTGACCGCGGTGCAGCCGAGCACGTGATCGCGCACCGGGCCGTAGGCCTGGCGGAGCGGGCCCGAGGTGGCGGTGGCGAGGACCGATCCGATGCTGCGCTCGGGGCGGCCCGGGGGGTCGAGCGCCAGCCACATGCCGTCATCGGCCAGGCGGCGGCGCACCGCTTCGAGCGTGGCGCCGGCCTGCACGGTGGCCACCAGATCGGCGGGGCTCACTGATATCACCTGATCGAGCGCGCGGGTGCTGACGGTGAGATCGGCCGGCGCATCCATCGGGAGCCAGGTGCCCTGGCCTTCGATCCGGATTTTCCAGCCCGCCTCAGATGCGGCGCCGCAAATCAGCGCGACGCCCTCTGCACTGGTGGGCACCGCGCGGGGAATCCCGTCGGGATCGCGCTCCACCTGCAGTTCGCCCAGAAGTTCCCGGAGCCGGGCAGCGATCAGATCGCTCATCGGCGCCCCCATTCGCGGCAGCTTCGCAGCGGCAGCACCTTGCCGGGATTGGCGCGCTCTTCGGGATCGAACACCC
>DASSTY010000254.1:0-5650 GCA_035707585.1 Gemmatimonadales bacterium | reverse complement strand
GGCTTCCGGTTCGCCATTGGTTCGCTTAGACCGATGGAAGATGGCGGCGGTTTTGATGTGACCCAGGTGACTTCGACCGGATTCCGCGGCACCTGGTCGCCCGGCGGCTACCTTTGGCCGCCGTATTACGGTTACTTCTGCGCTGTGCGGGTCGATCAGGAGTAAATCATGCGCGAATCGCCAATTCTGGTCGCGACGAACCTGGCATCGTGATTACCTCGGGCAAACCGCTCTCGGCTGCGATCTGGCTGGCCGTAATGCTCGGCGCAACACCGCCGGTTCCTGGGCAAGTCACGCCGATCGTGCCCAAACCGCTCGCAGCGCCGCAATCACGGCCAGTCGGACTGACATCTACCGGGGATTCCGCGGCCCCCATTACCGCGGTAGTGCGCCAGTCGCTCGATACGCTGCTCAAGATCTCCGGCGCGAAGGCATCGCCTTGGCTCCGGTTACCGCCAGGGCCGATCTGGAACGACCTGGACACACTCATCCGCGCCGAAATTCGACGCGGCACACTCGCGGGCTGGTGTCAAATGGACGGTATGCCATGCCCCAGCCGCAAACACCGGCAGGTCGCCCTGGCATGGAGCCGGGTGCTGAATCCGGACAGTGCCGTGGTATTTATGTGGGACGGCGAGGTGGGACCGCCCCGGCGCCATCGTCCGGTGCCGCCTCCGTCAGACGACTGGGCTTTCTGGCGCCTGGCTGAGGCCGGCATCTGGCCGAGACCACCAGTCATCATTGATGGAGTGTTAACCGTGCTCACCCCGACCAGGGTCTTGATGACCCACACCAAGTCTGGCTGGCGTACCCGGCAAATTTCGCGAACTGCGTATTGGGATGAATGCGACGAGCCACCATGCGTACCATTGTCCGCCGGTAGATCCAGGTAACTCCCCACAACATTCGATCACCCCATGCCCTTCTACCAGCTCCTCTTCCTCTCGCTCCTCGCCGCCCTCGCTCCGGCGCAGCCAGATGCCGCCGCCTGCGATGGCCCCGCGTACCACCAGTTCGATTTCTTCCTCGGTGACTGGGACACCTACGACGTCACCGACTCGACCACGGTCGTCGCCCGTAACACCGTGACGCCGATGGTGGGCGGCTGCGCCATTCGGGAGAGCTACCGGCAGAACGATGGGATGGTTGGCGAGAGTTTCAGCACCTACGACGCGTCGCGCGGGGTGTGGCACCAGAGCTGGGTCACCAGCCGGGGGGAGCTGCTGCTGCTCGAGGGCAAACTCCAGGGAAACCGCATGGTGCTCACCGCGCCGGAACACGCCGCCAACGGCGATTCTTCGCTGATCCGCGGGATCTGGGAGCCGCTGGGCCCCAACGTCCGGGAAACGGCGGAACGTTCGCACGACGGCGGGAAGACCTGGGCGCCCGTCTTTGACATCATCTTCCGGCCGCACCGCGCCCGGTCGGACAGCGCCGGCATCGTGGCTCTGGAGCAACGCTGGCTGGCGGCCCGGGACACCGCCACCCTGAGCCCGATCCTGGCACCCGACTTCGTCCACGTCACCCCGGGGGGCGCCTTCCTCAGCCGAAGCGAGCACCTGGCCTGGGTGGCAGGCCACCCCCCGCCGGCAGACCGCCAGGCCCGGTTCGAGACCCTGGAGGTCCGGATCTACGGGAATACCGCCGTGGCCACCGGGGTGGTGCGGAGCCAGGCCGCCGGCGGGCCGGCCCGTCGCAGCGCGTTCACCGACGTCTTCGTCCAGCACCCCTCCGGCTGGCAGGCGGTGAGCGCCGAGGAGACCATTCTGGGGAGGTAGCCGGCCGGGGGCGCGGCCGGCGTCTGCAACCTTCACCTTCCGAACTGCGTCAAGTGAGCGTACTATCGATAGCTGACCAGATTCGGAGATTCTCTCATGATGAAGCACCCCTTCCGCCTGAGCACCGCCCTGGTGCTGGGCCTCGTCTCGGTGGGCTGCGGCTCCGCTGTCGCACAATCTGAAACCCAGGCCGGGGGCCCGAGCGTACGGGATTCGGTCAACCCCGCCGACGTCCGGTTCATGACCGACATGATCGGCCACCATTCGCAGGCGATTCTGATCGCCGGCTGGGCGCCCTCACACGGCGCCAGCCCGGAGGTCCAGACTCTTGCGTCCCGGATTGTCGCCGGCCAGAAGGACGATATCGTCACCATGAGCAACTGGCTGCGCGACCACGGCCAGTCGGTGCCGCAACACGACACGATGCACACCCGAATGGCCGGCATGCACCACATGATGACGATGCCGGGCATGCTGACTCCCGAGCAGCTCACCCAACTCGATCAGGCCCGCGGCCCGGAGTTCGACCAGCTCCTGCTGCGGTTCATGATCGGTCACCATGAGGGAGCCCTTACCATGGTGAACAATCTCTTCGGGTCCCGGGGAGCGGCGCAGGATCAGGTAGTGTTTCAATTGGCCAACATCATTCAGGCCGATCAAACTACCGAAATCGAACGCATGCAGAAAATGCTGGCCAAGCTGCTGGTGGAACAGTGGAGCTCACAATGACCCTCTCTCCAGGATTGCCCATGTCACTCGTTTCATCCTCGGTTCGCCCGCTGGCGCTGGCGGTCGCGGCGGCGGCGCTCGCCTCCTGCGCATCGTCTACCGGCGGCAGCGGCTCGATGCCGGCTCCGGCCCGCATGAGCTCGATCACGCCGGCGCCGATTACCTCGAACGCCGCACCCAAGCCCGATCCGCGGGTTGGGCTCAAGGCCGGCTTCTCTGATGCCGGCACAGCCAGCTGGAACATGCGCCTGGTGGCCAACCGGCTGGAGCCGGAGCCGTTCGCCAAGGCGACTCACTCGGACCTGGCATTCCAGGGCAACTACGTCATCCAGGGCAACTACAACGGCATCCTCTTCTGGGATGTCTCCAATCCGGCCTCGCCGGTGCTCAAGAATGCCTGGCCCTGCCCGGCTTCGCAGAATGACGTGTCGGTCTACGGCAATCTGCTGTTCGTCTCCGCCGAAGCGCTCAACGGCCGGGTCGATTGCGGCAGCGGCGGCGTGCCCGACACCGTCAGCAAGGAGCGGATGCGGGGTGTCCGTGTGGTCGACATCAGCGACGTGATGCATCCGCGGGTGGTCGCCAGCGTCCAGACCTGCCGCGGGTCGCATACCCACACCCTGCTGGTCGATCCCAAGGACAAGGACAACGTCTACATCTACGTCTCGGGCCAGGCCGGCGTCCGTTCGCCCAACGAGCTGGCCGGCTGCTCCAAGGAGATGCCCGACGAGGATCCCAACTCGGCGCTCTTCCGGATCGAAGTGATCAAGGTGCCACTGGCCCATCCGGAGCAGGCCGCCATCGTTTCGTCTCCCCGGATCTTCAACGATCTGGCCGCGCCGCCGACCCACGGCCTGAGCCAGGCCGACAAGGCGGAGCTGCAGAAGGAGCGGGATCGCGGCGCGTTCATCGTCACGATCGGTGAGCAGGAGCTGGCGCTGCCCGACGCCTTTGCCAAGCGGATGCTGGACAGCGTGGTGAAGGAGCGGAACGGCACCGGCGAGCCCACCTCCGCCGACAGCGCCACGCTCCGTGCCGGGCTGCCGGCGCTGATCGCCAAGCTGACCGGCGGTGCCAACAACCGTCCCAAGACCGGCCCGAACCAGTGCCATGACATCACCGTCTATCCGGCGATCGGTCTGGCCGGTGGTGCCTGTGCCGGCTACGGCCTGCTGCTCGACATCAGCGACCCGGTGCATCCCCGCCGGATCGACGCGGTCTCCGATTCCAACTTCTCCTATTGGCACTCGGCGACCTTCAGCAATGATGGCAGCATGGTGCTGTTCACCGACGAGTGGGGCGGCGGCGGCCAGCCCAAGTGCCGTGCCACCGATCCGAAGGAATGGGGTGCCGACGCTGTGTTCCGGATCAGCAGCGACCGGAAGCTCAACTTCCAGGCCTATTACAAGATGCCCGCCGCGCAGACTCCCCAGGAAAACTGCGTGGCGCACAACGGCTCGCTGATTCCTATACCGGGACGGACCGTCATGGTGCAGTCGTGGTATCAGGGTGGCGTGTCGGTGTTCGACTGGACCGATCCGGCGCATCCCACCGAGATCGCCTTCTTCGATCGCGGCCCCATCGATTCCACCAAGATGGCGAGCGGCGGTTCCTGGTCGGCCTACTGGTACAACGGCCATATCTACAGCTCGCAGATCGCCCGTGGTCTCGACGTCTATGAGCTGCAGCCCAACCCGCTGCTGACTCAGAACGAGCTCGATGCGGCGCGGACCGTTCACTTCGACCGGCTCAACGTGCAGGACCAGCCGCACCTCGTGTGGCCGGCCACGTTCGCGCTGGCGCGGGCCTATGTCGACCAGCTCGAGCGTTCGAACGGCCTTTCGGCCGGCCGGATCTCCGAAGTTCGCGGTGCCTTGGCCGCCGCGGAGAAGAGCTCCGGCGGGGCGCGGCGTGATGCGCTTACCGCGCTTGCGAGCCAGCTCAGCAGCGACGCCCAGAGTTCCAGCGACCAGGCCAAGGTGAAGCTCCTGGCCGGCACGGTGTCGGATCTCGCGAAGGGCTGACCAAATCATTGTAAGGGCGGGTCTCAGACCCGCCCGCACCAAATTCCGATGCATGCGCGTAGGGGCGGGTCTCAGACCCGCCCCTACAATTATTTATTACCCCCGCAATGCATCCTCCAGGAACGCCGTCCCGATCGCCCACGATTCGCGGGCGGCGTCGGGGTCGTGCCGGTGCGCCGTGAAAAACCCATGGTTGGCGTGAGAGAACTCCACGCTCACGAACCGCTTGCCGGCGGCGCGCACCGCATCGGCCACGGCGTGCTGCTGCTCCGGTGAAATTCCCTTGTCCTGGCCGCCCCAGAAAAAGAGATGACGCCCGTGCAGCTGGCCCGCCCGGTCGAGCAGCGCCGGCGCGATCCCACCGCCGTAATAGGAAATACCGGCCGCGAGCGGCAGCGCACTGTTGGCGATGAACGTCGCACGGCCGCCCATGCAGAAGCCCACCGAGGCAATCTGATTCCGCTTCGCCCCGCCTTCGGTTGTCAGCCAATCAAAGCAGGCACGCGTGTCGGCAATGAGCTCGTCAACCGTGAGCGCGCGGACATGCGGCATGACGGCTTCGAGATCGTTGTAGTCGGCGGTGAATCCGGTGACTCGCCGGTGGAACAGCTCCGGTGCGATCGCGACGAACCCGATCCCGGCGTACCGATCGGCGATTTCCCTGAGCGAGGGATTGACGCCGAACGCATCCTGCAGCACCATAATTCCGGGGCCGGAACCGGCGCCGGACGGCCGCGCAACGTACGCATTCATCGTGGTGCCATCGCTCACCCGAACCACTACCTGATTCGATCCCTCGGTCATCGGTGCAACCCCCTTTGGCTGGAGTCTGGCGGATATCGCCGTTTTCCCAAAGTGTTTTGGATGACCGGGGCGCGCCAGTGGCAACGGAATTCATTGGGGCGACCGGGGCGGCACCAGCGCGACGATCTTCGCACCGGCGCTCCGCCCCAGGTCCATCGCGGTGATCACCTCGCGGTACCGGCGATTCGGTGCGGCCGACACGAACAGCACTCCGGCTGGCTGGCCGGTGTAGATCGCACGGAGCTGCGCCTCGAGCTGGCCCAACGGCACCGGCTGCCGGTTGATCGCATAGCTTCCGTCTGCTCGGAGATCGAG
>DASSTY010000253.1:0-3583 GCA_035707585.1 Gemmatimonadales bacterium | reverse complement strand
ATCGGCGTGGGAGGCCACTGCCTGCCCAAGGATGGCGTGCTGCTCTGGTGGCGGCGGCTGGAACAGGGTGCCGACTCGAGTCGCAGCATCATTCTGGAGTCGCGCCGGATCAACGACGCGGCACCGGCCGAAGTGTGCCGGGCAATGGAACGCGCCTGGGGTTCTCTGGCCGGCCGCCAGATCGCTCTGCTGGGCGTGGCGTATCGATTTGATTCCGAGGACACTCGGAATTCACCGACGCTGGCGCTGGGCCGACTGCTCCGCGAGCGCGGCGCCAAGGTCCGCCTGCATGATCCCTTTGTGCAGCCGCGCGACCAGAATCTGGTGCGCAGCGGGCTGGCCGATCGATTCACCAACGAACTCGGTACGGCACTGGCCGATGCCGATCTGGTCGTGCTCTGCACCGCACACCGGGTCTATCTCGATAACCTGACCGATATTCTCCGGGCGGCGCCGCGGCTGCAGGCGCTCTTCGACGGCGCCAACGCCTGGCACCGGGATGACTTCAGCGGGCTCAACATCCAGTACTGCGGCATCGGCCGGGGCCGGCAGGCGCCCCCGCCCGAACTGGTTGCGGCGGTACTCTCGGGGTTCCGGGCGGTAGAACGGGGCGTCGCCAACGAGCTCGCCGCTCTGATTGAATTCTTCAACGATCAATACGCCGAAGACGACTTCAATCGGGTCGAGTTCGAGACGGTGCAGCGGCTCGCCGGCACCTGCGTCACCGGCTGTCGCATCGCCGACCCGGGTCCGGTTGCCGCTACGCTTCCGTTCAGCGGCTTCGAACCACATCTCGCGATGGTGGCGCTGCAGAGCGACGAATCGGCGGGTACGCCGGCGTGATCCGGCACACGGCACCGGTGTGTTGTGTGAATAAGTTGGTGAGCAGGAGGCTCGCCAATGAACCAGTGCCCCGTGTGCGGCTCACGATTCACTCGCCCGCGCTATAGAAAAGGCGACTACATCGTTCGGTCCTGCGCCGGCTGCGGTCTTCAATTTGTTCCCGCCGAGCTCGACGCCGATACGGTCGCGTCGCTGTACGGGCCCGGATATTTCACCAGCAGCGGCGCGGGTTATCGAGACTACGTCGGAGAAGAAGCAACCCATCGCTGGCAGGCCGGCCGGTATCTCCGGCGTCTTCAACAGATGGGAGTCCGGCCGGGCCGGCTGCTCGACGTCGGGTGTGCGGCCGGATTTTTTCTGGACGAGGCGCGGCTTCACGGCTGGGAGGTGCGCGGTTGTGATGTGAGCGGGTACGCTGCCGAGATTGCCCGGGACCGGCTCGGTCTGGCGGTGGATGTCGGCAACTTCCTGGAGCTGGATTACCCGCCGGAACATTTCGACTGCATAACCTGCCTCAATGTCTTTGAGCATCTCACCGATCCCGCCGCAGCGGTGCGGCGGTTCGCACGGTTGCTCCGCCCCGGCGGCACCCTGGTACTGGAAACGTGGGATGCCGACTCGATCACGGCGCGGATGCTGGGCGCTACCTGGCACCAGTACGCTCCGCCGTACGTGCTGTTCTACTACAACCGTTCGTCGCTGGAGCGGCTCTTCGGACCGACCCACTGGGAGCGGCAGCAGTACAGCCGCTGCACCAAGTGGATCTCGGTCCGCCGCGGTTGCGAGATCCTGGCGCGAGGCACCGGCGGCACGATCGCCCGCAGCATCGCCCGGGTGGGAGACGGTCCCGTTGGACGGGCACGACTGCCGTATGCGATGGGAGACCTGGTGCTCGCGATCTACCGCCGCCGAGCGGGCATTCGCGAGCGGCGCAACGGTCCCCGCGAACGGCGCTCCCGCGCGCGACCGCTGGCCACCATGGGGCGTGCCCTGCGCCACGACCGCCGGGGCGCCGAAGCCGCCCCGCGGATCAGGACGGCGCGAGCGAGCTGACCATGGCGATGGCATCGCTCCGTCTGCCGGCCCCCGGTCGGCTTCCGGTCACGGGAGCTGTTGATGCGATCGAGCGCTACCATCGGCCGGGAATCGGTGCGGTGCTCCGGCGCCGTCTGCTCTGGGCGCGGCAGGCACTCCCAGCTGAGCCGGTGGATCGGGCGCTGGAAATCGGGTACGGCAGTGGCATCTTTCTCTACACCCTGGCAGCGGCAGCGCGGCAGACCGTCGGGATCGACGTGCATCATTGCGCCGGCGCGGTGCAGCGGGTGCTGGTACGCGATGGCGTCCCGGCCAATGTACTCCGCGCCAGCGGGACGGCGCTGCCGTTCGGCGACGAGAGCTTTGACGTGGTGGTGGTGCTGGCCACCCTCGAGTTCATTCCCGACCCGGCGGCATGCCTGCACCAGGTCCTCCGGGTGCTCCGGCCCGGCGGCCGAGCCATCTGCCTCCGGCCCCGGTCGCTCCGCTGGGCCGACTGGGCCTACCGGGCGCTCGCCGGCTTCGACCCGGAGCGAGACTTCCAGGGCGGCCGCCATCGCGTGGCGCTGGCATTGCAGCGACTGGCGGATTCGGGAGTTCCGGTGACCCGATCGAGCCGGCCGCGAGGGCTGCCGGCTCAATTGGCTCCCTACGAACTGGTAACGCTGGACCGGTGCTGACCCGCTGACCGGTCCCTCTTTTCCGAGAGGCCGATGGCGACGCACCCGTTGATCTCACCGCTGTCCACTCCCCAGCCGACGACCACCGTCGAGCCACCCGACCGTCGCTTTGACCACCCCGCGGCGATCGTCTGCGGCCTGCTCTTTCTGGCGGCACTCGCCATCGGCCTGCTCCACCAGGTGCCGGGGTTCGGCGTGGAAACCGATTTCGCGGGCGGCTTCGCGCCGGCCGCCCGCGACCTGTTGCACGGGCTGCCCTATCTCTACCCCTATCACCCGCCCGGTTACGCCGCACTTCTGGCAGCGACGTCGCTCATTACCCGCGATTTCTTCCTGGCAGGGAAGCTGCTCGGCGCCCTGTCGGGGACGCTGCTGGCGTGGTTCGGCTATCTGCTCCTGCGCGACCTCTATTCCAGCCGGGTCGCCTTCGCGGCCACCATTCTCCTGGCAGTCGCAACGGTGCCGTACGCGTATATCGCATCCAGCGACCTGCCCGATGCCGCAGTCATCGCCGCCGGGTTCCTGATTCTGTTCCGCCCGGGTCGGTTCACCGCCGGACGGGCTGCTGCGTTGGGGCTCATCGCCGGGCTCGCCTATCTGATCCGGTCCAGCGGCATCATCGTGCTGATCGGGGCGGTCGCGGTCCTCCTGCTGATCGATCCGGAACGACGCCGGGTCGGTGCGCGGCTCCGCTCCGCCGGCGTCGTCATCGCCCTTTTCCTGGTGGCGATCGCGCCGGTCTACATCTACAACCTCGCCACGCTGGGCCACTTCTTTGCCCCGACCGCGTATGCCCAGATCGGTCCCGATCTCGACCCGACCGTGGACCGGAGCACGCTCACCGGTACCTCCGCGGTGATCGGCTCCGAAGCCGTGGCCGAAACGATCCTCCAGCACCCGGTGGCGGCCGCCAATCGCTACACCCGGAACGTGCTGTACTACTACCCGCCACGGGTTGCCCAGGGGCTCCTCGGGTTCCCGCTGGTGCTCTTCGCCGGCGCCGGGCTGCTGGTGATTGTAGCCCG
>DASSTY010000252.1:0-2870 GCA_035707585.1 Gemmatimonadales bacterium | reverse complement strand
GCCCGGATCTCGGTGGCGGTCGGTGTCATATCGCAGAGTGTCGCGGTGACGCTGGGTGTCCTCCTGGGCGTGCTGTCCGGCTACTACGGGCGCTGGGTCGACGCGCTGATCATGCGCCTGGCCGATATCACGCTGGCGTTCCCCACCCTGCTGCTGCTCATCGCCGTGGCGGCAGCGATCAAGCCCTCCCTCCCGATCGTCTTCGTAGTGATCGGCATCGTTGGTTGGGCGGGAATGGCGCGGCTGGTTCGCAGCCAGGTGCTGGTGCTGCGCGATGCCGAGTATGTTCAGGCAGCCCGCGCGCTCGGGGCGCGGGATCGCCGGATCTTCTGGCGTCATCTGGTGCCCAATGTGCGCGCGCAGGTGATCATCGCCGCCACGCTGGGCACGGCCGGCGCGATCATGGCCGAGGCCGCGCTTTCGTTCGTGGGCCTTGGTGCGCAGCCGCCCACCCCGAGCTGGGGGGCGATGGTTTCCGATGGGCGCGACCTGCTGCGGGTTGCTCCCTGGGTGTCGGTGGCGCCGGGACTGGCGATCGGCATCGCGGTCATGGGCTTCAATCTGGTAGGAGACGCCTTGCGCGAAATCTACGATCCTCGACTCCGGGCCGAGCGATGAACGACGCTGAACGCGACGCGCTGCGCCGCCGGGAATTTCCCTGGAGCAGCGACACGATCTACCTCAATCACGCCAGCACCGGCCCGCTGCCCGAGCGAACCCTCCGCGCCCTCGCCGAGTTCGACCGCCGCCGCGCTACGCCGTTCACCATTTCCGATCCCGATCTCTTCCAGATTCTCGATCGGGGCCGCGAGCTGGTAGGGCGGATCATCAACGCCGATTCCGCCGAGATCGCGCTGTCGATCAACACCACTTACGGGCTCAACATCGCCGCCGCCGGGCTGCCGCTCGAAGCGGGAGATGTCGTGGTGGTGAGCGATCGCGAGTTCCCGGCCAACGTGTATCCGTGGCTCCGGCTGGAACAGCGCGGAGTGACGCTCGAACTGGTGCCGACCACGCCGGAGGGCTGGCCCGACGAGGCATATCTCCTGACCCGCTGCGCCGATCCGCGAGTCAAGGTGCTCGCCGTTTCGCTGGTGCAGTTCAGCAATGGCTATCAGGTGGATCTTGAACAGCTCTCGCGAGTCACCCGCGCCACCAACACCTGGCTCGTGGTGGATGCCATTCAGGGAATCGGCCAGACGCCGGTAGATCTCAAGGCGACACCGGTGGATGTGCTTTCGGCCGGTGCCCAGAAATGGCTGCTTTCGCCCTGGGGATCCGGGTTTACCTGCATTCGCCGCGAACTCATCCCGATACTCGAGCCGGCGGTGGTAAGCTGGATGTCGTTCGCCGGCACCGACGATTTTACCCGGCTCACCGAGTATGACGCCACGCTTCGGCAGGACGCCCGCCGCTTCGAACTGATCACCCTGCCGTATCAGGATTTTGTGGGGATGAACCAGTCGCTGGAACTGGTGCTCGAGGTGGGAATCGGGGAGATCGCTGCTCACCTGGCCCAACTGCAGCAGCCGCTCCTGGCCTGGGCCGATCGCCGCGGGGTGCGGGTCGCCTCGCCCCGCGACACCCACCGATCCGGCATCATCTGCCTGGCCGTGCCCAACCCGGCGCAGGTCCACCAGTCTCTCCGCGCCGCCGGCATCATCACCAGCCTGCGCGAAGGCGCCATCCGCATCAGCCCGCATTTCTATACGACGATGGGCGAGATCGAGCGGGTAGTGGGGGTGTTGGATTCGGTGGTGGGTCGTGGGGCGTGAGACATGGGTCATGAGTCGTGAGTCATGGGCGGTTGGGGCGAGTCACACGACCCACGACCCACGACCTTCTAGCGCCTAGCGCCTGGCGACCAGCAACCCATACTGCTTCTTCCCCTTCTGCAGCAGCAGATAGCGGCCGGCCAGGAGGTCGGCGGCGGTGAGCTGGCGCTGGGCGTCGGCGATCCGCTCGCCATTCACTGAAAAGCCGCCGCTCTGGAGCCCTCGGCGGGCATCGGCTTTGGAGGAGGCGAGCCCGGCTGCCACCAGCGCATCCACCACGCCGAGTCCCGGCGTCAGCGCCGAGTCGGGAATCGGGTGCGTTGGGACCTCTGTCGCGAGGAGTTCGAAAATCGCCGGGTCGGCTACCCGGATATCGCCCCCGCCGAAGAGGATCTGGCTCGCCGCGACAACCCTCTCGGCGGTGTCGGCTCCGTGAACCCGGCTGGTCAGGTCGGCCGCGAGGATCCGCTGCGCCTCGCGCCGTTCCGGATGGGCCGAGTGGGTGGCCATGACTTCCGCGATTTCTTCCAGCGGCATGAACGTGAAGAGACGGAGATGCCGCTCCACGTCGCGGTCGTCGGTGTTGAGCCAGAACTGATAGAACCGGTACGGGCTGGTGCGCTCCGGGTCGAGCCAGATGTTTCCACCCTCGCTCTTCCCGAACTTGGTGCCCGATGCGTTGGTGAGCAGCGGGAAACTGAGCCCGTGGACCTGCTTCTGTTCGCGGCGGCCGATCAGTTCGATTCCGGCGGTGATGTTGCCCCACTGATCGCTGCCGCCCATCTGAAGCTCGCACCCGGCGGTCGTCGCCAGATGCCAGAAGTCGTACGCCTGGATCAGCATGTAGGTGAACTCGGCGAACGACATCCCCGTCTCCATCCGGGTACGGACGGCTTCCTTCTGGAGCATGTAGTTGATCGTGAGGTGCTTCCCCGTATCGCGGAGGAACTCCAGGAGGGAAAGCCCGCGCAGCCATTCGGCGTTGTTGCGGAGCTGGGCCGGGTGCTTGCCCTCGAACTGAAGGAAGTGGCTCAGCTGGTTCCGGATGGCGGCGGCGTTGGCTTCGACCGTTTCGAGCGGGAGCACCGGACGCTC
>DASSTY010000251.1:0-4509 GCA_035707585.1 Gemmatimonadales bacterium | reverse complement strand
CGACCGCATGGTGCCGCCCGAAGGCAGCCGCCACTTCATCAATCATGTCGCCGTGACCGACCGCGAACTGCGGGAATATCCCGGCGCCTATCACGCGCTCTTCGCCGATCTCGACGCGCCACTCGTGCTGCGAGACCTCACCGCCTGGCTGGAAGCACACCTCCGTCCCACATAGCCGGGTGACCTGGCTCACGGCATCAGCGGTCGCGGTGCTGCAAGTAGATCGGGTGGACTGGGAGACGGCATGAGGCGGAATGTAGCGCGGCACCTGCTGGCGCTCGCCGGCGCGCTGTTCGCGCTGGTGCCGCTGCTCGTCGCCTCGCACGCGCCCGGCGTCCTCCGCGTCTGTTCCGATCCCAACAACCTCCCCTTCTCCGACTCGGCGGGCCGCGGTTTCGAAAACCGCATCGCCGAGCTGCTCGCGCGTGACCTCGGCGACCGAGTGGAATACACCTGGTGGGCCCAGCGGCGCGGCTTCGCGCGGCATACGCTGCTCGCCGGCCAGTGCGACGTGATCATGGGCATGCCGGCCGGTGCCGACCCGCTGCGCACTACTCGCCCCTACTACAGCTCGAGCTACGTCTTCGTATATCCCCGCAGCCGCGGATGGCACATCCGATCCTTCAGCGATACTGCGCTCCGTCATCTTCGGATCGGCGTGCACCTGATTGGCGACGACTTCAACAGTCTGCCGCCGGCGGTGGCGCTGGCTCGTCGCGGTCTCGCCGGGCATGTGGTGGGTTACTCGATCTACGGGAACTATGCCGAATCGAGTCCCCCGGCGCGATTGATCGATGCCGTTGCCCAGGGTGATGTCGACATCGCCGCCGCGTGGGGGCCGCTGGCCGGCTATTTCGCGCAGCGCGAGCCGGTGCCGCTCGAGGTGGTGCCGGTCGCAACTGATCCCGCAGACGGCCCCGCGGCCCGGTTCGTCTACAGCATCGCGATTGCGGTGCGCCCCGCCGACAGCGTGCTTCAATCCCGGCTTCAGACAGCGCTCGATCGCCATCACGCCGCAATCGAGCAGATCCTGCGCTCCTACGGAGTGCCGCTGGTGAGTGCGCGTTAGTGGGGCGGTTGGCTGCGGCGGCGCTGCTCTTCGGTGCCTGGGGCTGCACCCGCAGTCCCTCGACCCTGAGCGCCCACGGAACGCGAGCCGCCCGGGTCGCGCCGCTCGGCTGGTATCTGGTAGTGGCGTCGGTGGTGGTCGTGGTGCTGATCATCGCGCTGGTACTGATCGGCATTTTTCGCCGCCATCCGGCCGAGCAGTCGCCGCCCACCGAGCGGCCGGATGGACTCAAATGGATTCTCTACGGCGGGCTGGTGTTTCCAACCGTGGTGCTCAGCGGCACCCTCGTCTGGGTGCTGGTGGTACTGGGCGGCAGCGCAGCGCCGGAGCGGAAAGCTGCGCTTACCGTGCAGGTGATCGGCCATCGCTGGTGGTGGGAGGTTCACTACCTCGGCAACGATTCCGCTTCGAGGGCCGCCGACGCCAATGAACTGCATCTGCCGGTCGGCCAGCCGGTCCGGCTGGAGCTCAGCTCGAGCGATGTGATTCACAGCTTCTGGGTTCCCGAACTGGCCGGCAAGACCGACCTGATTCCCGGTCAGACCAACGTGACCTGGATCGAAGCCGATCAACCCGGCAGCTATCACGGCCAGTGCGGCGAATACTGCGGCGTGCAGCACGCCCACATGGAGTTGACCGTAGTGGCGCAGCCACCGGCGGAGTTCGCTCGATGGCTGGCGCATCAGCGGCGCCCCGCCGACGAGCCGCGTGACTCGACCGCCCGCGCCGGTGAGCGTGCCTTCGTCACCGGCCAATGCGCCATGTGCCATACGGTGCAAGGCACCAGAGCGCAGGGAAAGATCGGACCCGATCTCACCCACGTGGGGAGCCGCCGCACCATCGCCGGCGGCATGCTGCCCAATACGCGGGGCAATCTGGCCGGCTGGATCGCCAACGCGCAGGCGCTCAAGCCGGGGTCGGCCATGCCGCAGCTCTATCTCAAACCGGCTGATCTCCAGGCGATCGTCACCTATCTGCAGACACTCAAGTAGGAGTTCATCCTGGCCACCGCCGCACCACTGACACCCGATCTCGAAGCACTGGCTCGCCGCTGGGAAACGGCGCCGGGGCTGTTCGGCGTGCTCGCCACGGTGGACCACAAGATCCTGGGCAAGCGCTACCTCGTGGTCTCGATGGTCTTCCTGCTGCTCGGCGGAATCGAAGCCGCGCTGCTCCGGACTCAGCTGGCGTACGCGGAGGAGCGGCTGCTGAGCCCCGCACTGTACGACCAGCTCTTCACGATGCACGGCGTGACGATGATCTTCTTCTATGCCGCGCCGGTCCTCTCGGGATTCAGCAATTATCTGTGGCCGCTGCTGATCGGTGCCCGCGACGTCGCCTACCCCCGCCTCAACGCGCTGAGCTTCTGGCTCTTTCTCTTTTCCGGGATCTTTCTCTATTCCAGTTTTCTGATTGGCCAGGCACCCAACGGTGGCTGGTTTGCCTATCCGCCGTATGTGCTCCAGCAGTACGACCCAGGACTCAACATCGATTTCTACACGCTGGGGCTCACCTTTCTGGGCGTTTCCACCACGGTGGGCGCCATCAACTTCATCGTGACGTTCTTCAAGCTCAGGGCGCCGGGAATGTCGGTGAACCGGGTACCGATCCTGATGTGGGGAACGCTCACGACTTCGATTTCCATCCTGTTCGCCATGCCGGCGCTCACCGTCGCCTGCGTGATGCTCTATTTCGAGCGCCGATTCGGAATGCACTTCTTCGATCCGTCGGGCGGCGGGCATCCGCTGCTCTGGCAGCACCTCTTCTGGATCTTCGGGCATCCCTGGGTTTACATCGTCGTGCTCCCCGCCATGGGCATCGTTTCCGACATGGTGCCCACCTTCGCGCGGCGGCCGCTGGTGGGCTACACCTTCGTGGCTCTCGCCACCATTTCCACCGGCATCCTCGGCTTCGGCGTCTGGGTCCACCACATGTTCGCCACCGGACTTCCCCAGATGGCGATGACCTTCTTCAGCGCCGCCAGCATGACCATCGTAATCCCCAGCGCGGTCGCAATCTTTGCGTGGATCGCCACGATCTGGCTCGGCCGGCCGGTCATGAATACGCCGTTTCTGTTTCTGGCCGGGTTCATCGTGCTGTTCGTGATCGGCGGAGTGTCGGGTGTGGTGACCGCAGCGATTCCGTTCGACTGGCAGGTCACCGACACCTACTTCGTCGTGGCCCATCTGCACTACGTGCTGGTTGGCATCAACCTCTTCGCGGTGATGGCCGGCCTCTACTACTGGTTTCCCAAGATGACCGGCCGCCTGCTGAACGACCGGCTGGGCCGCTGGAATTTCTGGGTCATGTTCATCGGGATGAATCTGGCATTCTTCCCGATGCACATCGTCGGTCTCCTCGGCATGCCGCGGCGGGTCTTTACCTACCCGGCGGGATTCGGCTGGAGCACTCTCAACCTGCTCGAAACCATCGGCGCGTACATCTTCGCCATCGGAGTTCTGCTTTTCCTGATCAACGTTGTCTGGAGTCTCCGGCGCGGGGAGCCGGCGGGGCCCAACCCGTGGGGCGCCGGTACACTCGAGTGGTCCACTCCCTCACCGCCACCGGCCTACAACTTTGCGGTGATCCCAACGGTGGGCAGCCGGCATCCGCTCTGGGAGGGAACTCTGGTTGAATCGGCTGGAAGCCAGATCGATGGAGGCCCCGCACTGGAAGAAGATCACCAGACGCTGGCCACGACTCCGCTCGACGCCGAAGCCGATCTGGTGCTCCACATGCCGGGTGATTCACTCTGGCCGCTGCTGCTTTCGCTTGCGATGACCATCCTGTTCTACGGCGCGCTGCTCACGTCGTGGACCCTCGCGATCGTCGGCGGGGTTGGCCTGGTGATTACGATCGGCGGGTGGTTCTGGCCGGTGCAGCCGTGGGGAGAGCCGGCATGACGGCGATCAGCGTCGGGCGCCCCGCACCGGTTCCGATCGGCGGCCGAGGCCGGCGTTCAGTGGGCTGGTGGGGGATGGTGTTTCTGGTCGTGAACGAAGCCAGCTTTTTCGTCTATCTGCTGGTGAGCTATTTCTATCTCGGCTCGATGTCCCGCGGACCGTGGCCTCCAGGCGGACCGCCCGAACTGACCCTGGCGCTGCCAAACACGTTCATCCTCCTGGCCAGCAGTGGCGCACTCTGGTGGTCCGAGCGCCGCCTCTCCCGTGGCGAGACCGGCCAATTCCGGCTGGGCCTCCTGCTCACCTTCCTGCTCGGCATCGTGTTCATCGCAATCCAGGGCGTCGAGTACAGTCACAAGCAGATCACACCCCAGTCGAACGCCTACGGCTCGCTGTTCTTTACCGTGACCGGCTTCCACGGCGCTCACGTCTGTGTCGGGCTGCTGATGCTGCTCTTCGTCCAGCTTCGCGCATGGCTGGGGCACTTCACCGCCGAGCGGCACGACGCGGTCGTCAACGTGTCGCTGTATTGGCATT
>DASSTY010000250.1:0-4392 GCA_035707585.1 Gemmatimonadales bacterium | reverse complement strand
ACGCGCCGCTCCGCACCAGCGGCTATAACGCACCAGCCGTTGCCGACCTGGACGGCGATGGCGATCTGGACGTGATGGTGGGTGTCCTGGGCGG
Organism: Gemmatimonadales bacterium; assembly: GCA_035707585.1. Classification (GTDB taxonomy): domain Bacteria; phylum Gemmatimonadota; class Gemmatimonadetes; order Gemmatimonadales; family GWC2-71-9; genus DASSTY01. The sequence continues at coordinate 4,298 of DASSTY010000250.1, read as the reverse complement.
CGCCTACAATCCCGATCAGACCGCACGGGCCAATCTCTACTACCTGGAGCAGACCGCACCGCACCAGTGGACTCTGCGCACCACCCAGTTCCTCTCGATGATCGACGTAGGGAGCGAGAGCTCGCCGGCGCTGGCCGATCTCGACGGCGACGGCGATCTCGACATGGTGATCGGCAACAAGATCGACGCCGGCAGCACCACCGGCGGCGGGTTGTATCTCTACCGCAATCGCGGAAATGCCAGACAGGCGGAGTTCCATGAGGCGGGGCGTCTGCCGATCGATGATGGTTACCACCCCGCGCCGGCCTTTGGCGATCTCGATGGAGACGGCAAGCCGGACATGATTCTGGGCACCTGGCGGGACGCGCTCTTTTATTATCGGAACACCAGCACCGCCGACAGCATCCGGTTCAGCCTCGCCGACAGCGCGATCGTTCGCCTCACCCGCGGCAGTTACGCCATGCCCGCGCTGGCCGATCTCGATGGCGACGGCGATCTCGATCTGATCGTCGGCGAATCATCGGGCGAGCTCAATTATTACCGGAACGACGGGACTCGGCAGGCGCCAAAGTTCGTGCTGGTGTCCGATGCGATGGATTCGATCGACGTGGGCCGCCGCAGCGCACCGGCGCTGAGCGATGTCGATGGCGACGGCGACCCGGACCTGGTGGTGGGCACCGATGCCGGTCCGCCGGTTCTGTTCCGTAACGAGGGCACTGCGCGTGCGCCGCGGTTCGTCCAGGATTCCACTTTCAGACCGTGGCTCCCGCCGCTCTCCGCTCCTGCGCTGGTAGATGTGGATGGCGATGGCGCGCCCGAGCTGATGGCCGGCAGCTCGAGCGGTGGCGTCTACTATCTTGGCCCGGCCGGGCCTGCCAATTCGAAACGGAGAAAGTGAATGCGTCTGTTGCTGAGCGTCGCGGCGGGTACGCTGCTGCTGGCTGGGTGTCAGAAACCGAATGCGGCACCGGCCAGCGCGGCTACGGGCCACTGGGAAGCACCGCCCAGCAAGTGGCCTCCCAATTCCGACGAAAAGCCGAAGCCGCCCACGATCGACCCCGGTCCGGCGCAGGCACCGGCTCCGATTCCCTCGGATGCCGTGGTGCTGTTCAACGGCAAGGATCTGAGCGCGTGGGCCGGCGATTCCGGCCAGGCAGCGCCGTGGACCGTGCGCGATGGCTACATGGAAGTCGTGCCCGGCAGCGGAGCGATTCACACCCGCCAGGCCTTTGGCGACATGCAGCTTCACATCGAGTACGCCACGCCCACTCCGCCGCACGGGGAAGGCCAGGAGCGCGGCAACAGCGGTGTGTTCCTGATGACCCACTACGAAATTCAGGTGCTGGACGATTATCAGAACACCACCAACGCCGACGGCATGGCCGCCGCGGTGTACGGCCAGACGCCGCCACTGGTCAACGCCAGCCGCCCCTCCGGCGAATGGCAGAGTTATGATATCGTCTTTCATCGGCCGCACTTTGCCGCCGACAGCGGCGTAGAGCAGCCGGCCACCGTCACGGTGTTCCACAACGGCGTGCTGGTGCAGGACAATACGGTAATCACCGGCTGGACGGTGGACCACGCGGTGGCGCACTACCGCTGGCACCCCGACTCGCTGCCCCTGATGCTCCAGGACCATGGCAACACCATGCGGTTCCGGAACATCTGGGTGCGGCCGTTATAGAGTTTCACCGCAGAGTCGCATCGGCCGTCACCGCCGCGGAATCCGTCACCCCGCGGAATCCGTCACCGCCGCGGAGGCCGTCCCCCCCGCGGAAGCCGTCACCCCCGCGGAAGCCGTCACCCCCGCGAAAGCGGGGGTCCAGATCTCCGCTCTACGCAGGAGTGCCGCATGCTGATCGCCTATCTCATGATGATGGCCATGGCGGCGGATACGCTCGCACCGGCGCCGCCGATGGGATGGAACAGCTGGAACAAGTTCGGCTGCCATATCGACGAGCAGCTGATTCGCGAAACGGCCGACGCCATCGTCGCCTCCGGGATGCGCGACGCCGGTTATCGCTACGTCAACATCGACGATTGCTGGATGGCACCGGAGCGCGATGCCCAGGGGCGCCTCCAGCCCGATCCCGAACGCTTCCCCCACGGCATCAAGGCGCTGGCCGATTACGTCCACGCCAAGGGGCTCAAGCTCGGCATCTATTCCTCGGCCGGGACCAAAACCTGTCAGGGGCTGCCGGCCAGTCTGGACCACGAGACGGTCGACGCGAAATCATTTGCGGCGTGGGGCGTCGACTATCTCAAGTACGACAACTGCAATAGCGAAGGGCGGCCTGCCCAGGCCCGATACGAAGCGATGCATCGGGCATTACTCGCCACCGGCCGGCCGATCGTGTTCAGTCTCTGCGAGTGGGGTTCCAACCGGCCGTGGCGCTGGGGCCGATCGGTCGGTGGCGATCTCTGGCGCACCACCGGAGACATCGAAGACCGCTGGGGCTCGGTCGTCTCGATTCTGGATCAGCAGGTGCCGCTGGTGGCGTTTGCCGGGCCCAACGGCTGGAATGATCCCGACATGCTGGAAGTGGGTAACGGCGGGATGGACTATAACGAGTACCGGGCGCATTTCAGTCTCTGGGCGCTGCTCAATGCGCCGCTGATCGCCGGCAACGACATTCGCTCGATGAACGACTCCACCAGATCGATTCTGACCAACCGCGAAGTGATCGCGGTGGATCAGGACTGGGGTGGCTCGCAGGGGTACCGCCTGCGGGATGACGGCGACGCCGAGGTCTGGGCCAAACCGATGGCCGATGGATCGATGGCGGTGGTGCTGCTCAACCGCGGTGAGTCGTCGGCGGTGATCGGGGTAACCCCGCACGAGCTGCGGCTGCCGCGCGGCGATTACCAGGCGCGCGACCTCTGGGCCCATACCGAGGCGCCAATAGACCGCGCGCTCACGGCGGTGGTTCCCCGCCATGCGGCCGCGATGTATCTGATTCGGCAAACCACCAGCCACTGAGGCCCGGCATGCTTCCGACCGTGCATCTCTCCTGGGTGGATGTGGCGGTCATGCTGATCTATTTCGCGGTCGTGCTGGGCGTGGGCTGGATGCTCCGCCGCTACATGCGCACCAGCACCGACTTTTTCCTCTCCGGCCGCTCGATTCCCGCCTGGGTGGCCGGGCTGGCGTTTCTCTCCGCCAATCTTGGCGCGCAGGAAGTGATCGGGATGGGCGCTTCGGGCGCCAAGTACGGCATCGTTACCAGTCACTTCTACTGGATCGGCGCCATCCCGGCGATGATATTCGTCGGCATCTTCATGATGCCGTTCTACTACGGCTCCCGCGCACGCAGCGTCCCCGAATATCTCAAGCTCCGATTCGACGAAAAGACCCGGGGACTCAACGCCATTTCGTTCGCGGTGATGACGATCTTTTCGAGCGGAATCTCGCTGTACGTCATGGCCAAGCTGTTCCGGCTGCTGCTGGGGTGGGATCTCAACGCCAGCATGCTGGTGGCCGCGTGCATCGTGCTGGCGTACACCTTCCTGGGCGGGCTCACCAGCGCCATCTACAATGAAGTGATTCAGTTCTTCCTGATCGTCTTCGGCCTCGCTCCGGTGGTCGTACTGGGGCTCCGCGATGTCGGCGGCTGGAGCGGACTCAAGGCGCGGCTCGCCACCGAGGCGGTGGCCCAGGGGTTCGGCCCCGGCGCCTACACGCACGCCTGGTCTACCCTCGGCACCGCCAGCCACAACCCGATCGGCGTCGAGTGGTTCGGGCTGGTGATGGGGCTTGGCTTCGTGCTGTCGTTCGGCTACTGGTGTACCGACTTCCTGGTGGTGCAGCGGGCCATGGCGGCAGATTCGATGTCGGCCGCCCGCCGCACTCCGCTGATCGCGTCGGTTCCCAAGATGCTGTTTCCATTCCTGGTAATCGTGCCGGGAATGATCGCGCTGGCGGCCACTGCCGGCGGTCACGGATTGATTCCGCCCAAACTGAGCGAGGCCGGCATTCCGCTGGTCGGCACCAACGGCCGCCCGATTCTGGATTTTGATCTGGCAACGCCGATGATGCTGGTGCACTATTTCCCGGCCGGGCTGCTGGGCGTGGGGCTCACCGCGCTGCTGGCGTCGTTCATGTCGGGGATGGCGGGCAATGTCACCGCGTTCAATACGGTGTGGACCTACGATATCTATCAGAGCTACATCCATCGAGGCGCTTCGGATCGTCACTATCTCTGGATGGGTCGGGCGGCCACGGTGTTCGGCATCGCGGCGTCGGTGGCGGCGGCGTATGTGGCGGCGGCGTTCAACAACGTGATGGACGTGCTGCAGCT
>DASSTY010000249.1:0-12487 GCA_035707585.1 Gemmatimonadales bacterium | reverse complement strand
GCCGTCCGCGCAGGCCGCACCCTCCGCGCCTTCACCCGCTCCTGCGCCAATCCCGCTTCCCAAAGCCCCGCCGGTCAGCGCTCCGCCCGCTGCCGCCGCGGAGCCGCCGTCCGAGCCGCTGCCCGGCGCGCGGGTTCGCCCGTCCGAACCAGGACTCGAAGAATGGATCGGCGGGCGCGGACTGCTGGCGGTTGGCGTCGTCGCGCTCCTGCTCGCCACCGGGTATCTCCTCAAGCTCTCGTTTGAACGCGGGTGGATTTCGCCGCCGCTCCGCTGTGTGGGCGGCGTCGCCGCCGGCATCGTGGTGGGTGCGATTGGCTGGCGTCTCCAGGAGAGATATCGGACCTACGGTGCCGCGCTGATCGGGTGTGGTGCCGGGATCATCTACATCGCGGTTTGGTCGGCGGCGCGCCTCTATGGCCTGATGCCACCGGCGACGGCCATCGCCGCACTGGCGCTGGTTTCGATCTCTCTGGCGGTCTGCGCCTTCGCCATCGATGTGGAGGCGCTGGGCGCCACGGCGGCGCTGGGTGCCTTTCTCGCTCCCGTGGTGCTGGGCCGTCATGCGGCGCAGGCCAACCTCCTGCTCATCTACCTCGCCGCTCTCACCGCCGGGCTCGGCTGGGTGGCGGGCGTGCGGCGCTGGCGGCTTGCCGCCCTGGTGGTGGCGGCGAGCACCTTCGGGCTGGGTCTGGGAATCGCCGGAACCGCCACGCAGTTCGGCGTCGTGGCGCTCGCCGCCGGCGCCGGCGGGGCAGGGCTTCTGCTGGGTCTCGAGGCCGGCTGGTGGGAGCTGCCGCTGATTTCATTCTTCGGCGGCTGGCTGCTGCTCGCCACCGCGGCGAGCGGCGGGCGCGGATCCCCCATCATCGTGCTCGGCGCGCTGGTGCTGGCGGCACCCATCTGGGCTCGCGTTCTCCGGCGGCCTGATGAAGGGCTGGCCGGAATCAGAGCCGAGACGGTTTATCTGATGCTGACGCCGGTGCTGATCGCGATGGCGATCTGGACATTGTCACCGGCAACCTTCCGCTCTCATCCCGGACTCGATTCGCTGATCGTGGCGGTGCCGTTCCTCGCCGTCGGTTACCTCCGCGCCCGTCCCACATTCTCGGCCATCGGCGTCGCGGCGCTGGTCATCGCCGCGTGGCTCCACTGGTCCGGCCTCGGGGCAGTCATTGCGCTGCTGGCCATCGCGGTGGCAGTGGCGCTGGCCGATCATCTGCTCGATCGGTTCGACGGGCGCACGATTGCCGTCGCAGCGCTGGGCGCGGCGCTCTATCATCTCGTCACCCGCGACCTGATCCATCGCCCGATTGCCGAAGCGGCGTTCGTAGGCTCGTGGGCGCTGGCGCTGTGGGCGACGACTGCCGTAACCGCCGCGCTCGCTACTCCGCTCCGCCGCCGGGTCGATTCGGAGGACGACCGCCGGCTGCGAGTGGGACTCTTCACTCTGGCCGCGGGGCTGCTGTTCGTCGGAGTGACTGCCGAAATCGGCCGGCTGTCGGGTCAGGTTCCGGTGGATGGCTACACGGCGAACTTTGCCCGCGGAATCGCCACGGTGATCTGGTGGCTGCTGGCGGGCGCGGTGCTGGTGCACACCGGGCGGCGGCTCGGCGCACCGGTGCGCACCGCCGGACTGCTGGCGCTGCTGGCGTCACTGCTCTATCTCGGTGCCATCGATTTCACCACCCGCACCGCTACCGATCCGGCGTTCTGGGGTCTGTGGGCGATCACGCTTTGGCTCGCGGCGGCGGTGGTGGTTGGCCTTGCCGCAAGCGTCGGCCGGGCGGGCGAACCGAACTCAACCGATGGGCGAGTCTCGCTGATGCTCTGGGCCGCGACCGGGCTCACGCTGTTCCTCGGCGTCACTGGTGAGCTGGGGCGATTCTTCCGGCTGCACGGTGCCGCCGGCGACAGCCGAGCACTGGCCGGGAGTCTGGCGATCAGTGCGTGGTGGCTGCTGTTTGCGGCCGGGCTGGTGATTCTGGGATTCCGCCGCGGCCGTAAGCAGATCCGCATCGCCGGGCTGGCGGTTGCGGGGCTGGCACTCACCAAGGTGATCGTTTCGGATCTGTCATCACTCGACGCGCTCTACCGCGTGGCATCGGTGCTGATTCTCGGTTTGGTCTCACTGTCGCTGGCGTACCTCTATCATCGTCAGGATCGGAGGAGGACGGAGGGATGACGACACGCTTCACCCGCCGCGGCTTTGCCGGCACGCTGGCCGCCGCTGCGCTCGCTCCGCTCATCAGACTTCCCATCCACGGCGACCCCGCACCGGCGCGTAACGCCGCCCCGCAACCGCCCGACCCGAGCGCCGAGGCGCAGGCGTTCACCGAGGCACTCAAGGCGCGCTATGGAGATCAGCTCGGTGCCGATGACCTCAAGGTGATCGCGGATCAGGTCCAGAGCGGACTGCATCGGGCGGCGCGGCTCCAGTCAGTTGAACTTGGCAACGGCGACGAACCCGACTTCGTTTTTGCGCCGCCGGCATTGCGCCGCACCACCAACGCCGGTGGCGCCGAGTGAGCGATTTCGCCTTCAGTACCATCGGAGAGCTCGGCGGCCTGCTGCGCGCCCGCAAGGTGAGCGCGGTGGAACTCGCCACCTATTTCCTGGACCGGCTCGAGCGGCTGGGGCCTCGATTCAACGCGGTCGTCACGATCACCCGCGATCGCGCGCTGCGAACCGCCGCCGAGCGGGATCGCGAGCTCGCCGCCGGGAGGATCCGGGGGCCGCTCCATGGAATCCCCTTCGGCGTAAAGGATCTGCTGGCTACTGCCGGCGCGCCGACCACCTGGGGTGCAGCGCCGTTTCGCGACCAGGTGCTCAACGAAGACGCTACAGTAGTGCGGCGGCTCGAAGGTGCTGGTGCGGTGCTCTGTGCCAAGCTGGCGATGGTGGAGTTGGCCGGCGGAATGGGGTACAGCCAGGCCAACGCCAGCTTCACCGGCCCGGGGCTCACGCCGTGGGATCCCACCCGCTGGTCGGGCGGGTCATCCAGCGGACCTGGAGCGGCGGTGGGCGCCGGGCTGGTGCCGTTCGCGATCGGATCGGAAACCTGGGGCTCGATCCAGTTTCCGTCGGCCTTTTGCGGTGTGACCGGCCTCCGGCCCACCTACGGCCGTGTCAGCCGCCACGGCGCAATGGCGCTGAGCTGGACGATGGACAAGCTGGGCCCGCTGGCGCGCACCGCCGACGACTGCGGCCTGGTGCTGGCCGCGATCGCCGGCCCCGATGCGCTGGATCCGACCACCCTCCCGGAGCGATTTGCCTGGCCCACCTCGCATGTGCCGCTTCGCTTCCGGGTCGGCATTCTCAAGGGGTCGCTCGACAAGACCCAGCCGGAGGTGGTCCGGAATTTCGAAGAATCGGTTTCGGTTATTCGCGGGTTCGCCGATGTTGTGGAGGAAGTGGAGCTTCCCGACTATCCTTACGACGCGGCGGCTGGCACGATCATCGACGCCGAGGCCGCCAGCGCGTTCGAACCGCTGTTCCAGTCGGGCCGGATCCGGGAGCTCACCGCGCCGGAAGACCGGATCGGCGGCTACGCCGGGCAAGTTGTGCTGGCAAAGGATTATCTTCGAGCACTCCGCCTGCGCCGGCCCGCTTCGGAGGCGCTCCAGTCGGTGCTGAGCGGCTTCGACGCCGTGATCGGCCCGACCTTACCGACGGTGGCATGGCCGATCGATCGGCCATTCGATCAGGCCTACCCGGCGTTTCCCGGAGGCACCAGCCTTGGCGGACCCGCCAATCTGGCTGGAGTTCCCGGTCTGTTCCTGATGAACGGGACCGGCGAGGGTGGCCTCCCAACCAGTCTTCAACTCACAGGGCCGGCGCATGGAGAGGCCGCCCTGCTCGCGCTGGGAATGCGGTTCCAGGCGCAGACAGATTTTCACCGCCGCCGCCCGCCAGGGTTGTAGCCGGGCGACGGCAATCCGCAGGAGGTGCCAGTGACAGCGGCTCTGCCGTCATCCCCCGACGTGTTCGCCCAGGCGAGCTGGGAGGATATCGCACCGTATTACGATGAACTCGCCGCGCGCCCGCTCACCGATCGGGCGGCGATCGAGCGGTGGCTCCACGATTGGTCGCAGATCGAATCGCTGGTCACCGAGGCGGCCTCGCGCGCGATGATCGCATACACGATCAACACCGCGGACGAAGAGCGCGAAAAGGCCCATCTCCGTTTTTCCAGCGAAGTGCTTCCCCGGCTGGAAGAGCGCAGTGTCGGGCTGGCTCGCCGGCTGCTCGACAGCGGCTACGAGCGTCCCGATCTGGCCACGACGTTGCGCCGGTTCGCCACCCAGAGCGCGATTTTTCGCGAGGCCAACGTTCCGCTCTTCTCGGAACTGGAAGAGCTGGGTGCCCGGTATCAGCGCATGACCGGCACGATGACGGCACCGTGGGATGGCGAAGACCGTCCCCTTCCGCAGCTCCAGCCATTCCTTCGCAGCGACGATCGCGAGGTGCGCGAGCAGGCCTTCCGCGCGATGACCGCCCCCTATGTGAACCAGCACGACGCGCTGGCCGATCTCTTCGACGAGATGTATCGCCGCCGTCAGGAGGTGGCTCACAACGCGGGATTCGCCAATTTCCGCGACTACATTTTCCCGGCCAAGAACCGGTTCGACTACACCCCGGCCGATTGCGAGCGGTTCCACGAGGCGGTGGAAACTGTCGTGGTGCCGGCGGTGGAGCGGCTCTTTGCCGAGCGCCGGGAGCGGCTCGGTCTGGCTCGCCTGCGGCCGTGGGATCTGCAGGTGGATCCCTACGGGACGTCGGTGCTCAAACCGTTCGACACGGCGGAAGAGTTCACCACCACCACGCGGCGGGTATTCGAGCAGGTCGATCCGGTGCTGGGCGGTGAATTCGCAACCATGATGCACGAGGGGCTGCTGGACCTGCTGAGCCGCCGGGGCAAGGCGCCGGGCGGCTACTGCGATACGCTGAACTACAGCGGCCGGCCGTTCATCTTCATGAATGCGGTCGGGATCGTGGACGATGTCAACACGCTGCTGCATGAGTCGGGGCATGCGTTCCATGCCTTCGCATCCCACCAGCAGCCGCTGGTCTGGCAGCGGCATCCCGGGTCGGAAGCGGCGGAGCTGGCGTCGATGTCGATGGAGCTGCTGGCCTCGCGGCACCTGCTGGCGCCCACCGGATTCTTCCAGCCCGACGACTATCGCCGGGCGGTGGTGGAGCATCTGGACGATGTGCTGCTGAGTCTCACTCACATCGCGTCGGTCGACGCCTTCCAGACCTGGATCTACACCAGCGGCGAAGGGCACGATCGCAACGCGCGCGACGCCGCCTGGCTGCGCTTCCGGGAGCGGTTCGAGCCGGGGGTGGACTGGAGCGGTCTGGAAGCCGAGCGGATTGCCCGCTGGTACCGCCAGCTTCACATTTTTCTCTATCCGTTCTACTACATCGAGTACGGGATTGCCCAGTTGGGAGCGCTTCAGGTCTGGCGCAACAGTTTGCGCGATCCGGCTGACGCGGTGCGGCAGTACCGCGAAGCGCTGGCGCTGGGCGCCACGCGGCCGCTGCCCGATATCTACCGCACCGCCGGCGCCAAGCTCACGTTCGATGTGGCCGAGATCGCGGAGCTGGTGGCGCTGGTCGAGCGCGAGAGCCGCCGGCTTCGGGACGAACTGCCGGCCCGCTCGGCGGCCTGAGGGCGGTTGCTTCTGGCGCGGCGCGGCGTGAGATTATCCGCCACTTGCCTGCAGCGGCCGGGACCTGCCCCGGCCTTACACCGGGGACCCTGAGGAGCCCACTGGATGGCCAAAGAAGAAGGAATCGAGATGGAAGGGGTGGTGACCGAGGTATTGCCTGACCGGAACTATCGGGTGATGCTGGAAAACGGTCACGAAGTGCTGGCGTACGCCGCCGGCAAAATGAGCAAGTTCAAGATCCGGGTGCTGGAAGGCGACCGGGTCAGCGTCGTGCTCTCTCCCTACGATCTCACCCGGGGTCGAGTGATCTACCGCCACAAATAACCGCTGGATTGCCGGAAATACAGTTGGGGCCGTTCGCGAACGGCCCCAACTTCGTTCGCGTACGGCCCCAATTGTGGATCGGACGGAGTGGCTTACTTGCCGAGCTTGGTCACATTCTCGGCGGCTGGGCCCTTGGCACCCTGCACGATATCGAACTCCACCCGCTCACCTTCGGCGAGGCTGCGGAAGCCGTCGGCCTTGATAGCGGTGTGGTGGACAAAGCAATCCTTGTCCCCGTTCTCCGGTGTGATGAACCCGAAACCCTTCGCGTCATTGAACCACTTCACTGTACCAGTGGTGCGAGCCATTGAGCCTACTCCGTTGTTGTTTGACTGCATCGGCCCGGACATGTGCGAGCCGAGTTTTTGTGAACGCGAGCCTGTCTCGCGACACAAAAAATAAAAGACCCGGTACGGCGCCCCCGGGTCTCCGCTGTTCTTCGGATGTGGTCCATTAGAACCGGGGCAAATTTCAGGGACAAATCTGCATCTCGTCCCCGATTCGTCAAGGGGATACTTAAATCTTGAACCATCTCGCGGCATTCCCGGCCCAGTCGGTGGGCCGCTGCCGACCCCCCGAACCGACCGCCCGATTGAGCGCCTGGAGGAACTCCGCGGCCGAGGGGAACCGCTCGTCTACCGCATTGCGGAGGGCCCGCTGGAGTACCTGGGCCAGCTCCTCGCTCACGTCCGGGCGGGACTGGAGGGAGGGGAGCTGGTCGGTGGTCTGGCGGGCCAGCACCTGCTCCGGGGTCTGCCCAGCGAAGGGCGGATATCCCAGTAGCAGGTAGTAGGCAACCGCGGCGAGACTGTACAGATCGGTGCGCTGGTCCACCCGCTCGCCCAGCAGCTGCTCGGGGCTGGCGAACTGGGGCGTGCCGCTCTGGCTGGTGGCGCCCCCGAAACGTCCCTGGCCGCGCACCGCCAGCGCCAGTCCAAAATCGGTGATCCGAAGCGCGCCATCCGGCGCCAGCAGCATGTTTTCCGGCTTGATATCGCGGTGAACCAGTCCGGCTGCGTGGGCGTGTGCCAGGGCGGAGAGCGCCTCCCGCAGAATCCGGATGATCAGGTCGAGCGGTTGCGGTCCTTCGTTCTCCACTCGCTGTGCCAGACTGGGCCCGTTGATGAACTCCATGGTATACCAGAGGAGCCCGCTGCGTCCGCCGATTTCGTAGATGTCCACGATGTTGGGATGATTGAGCCGGGCCGCCAGCTGCGCTTCCCGGCGAAACCGCTCCACCACCGCCGGATCCTGGGTCAGCATGGGGTGCAGAACCTTGAGCGCCACCTCCCGCTCGAGGTGCAGGTCGCGCACCCGATACACCCGGCCGAATCCGCCGGAGCCGAGCGTGCCCAGCAGCTCGTAGTCGTCCCCCAGCGCACGGCGGAGGCGCTTTTCCCAGCGCGCCTGGTCTTCGGTGCGCGCTCGCGCCGGCATGTCGGAGCCCACCGCGGCAGTCTCGAACGTTCCCGCGTCGGAGGTGAAATCCTCCAGCATCTCGGCGGCGGTGAGATAGCGGTCTTCCGGACTGGGCCGCAGGGCGCGGAGCACGATGCGGTCGAGGGCGCGGGGGCAGGCCGGCCGCATGCTGGAGGGCGGCGGTGTCTCCCGCGGATCCAGCGGCGGCTCCGTTCCGGTGATGGCGTAGTAGAGAATCGCGCCGGCGGTATAGACATCGCTGGCCTGATCGCCCACCGCACCTTCCCGCGTCTCCGGCGCCATGAAGGCGAGACCATCGGGCACCGCGCCCGCCGGAATGATCGGCAGCGTCCAGCTGCAGTAGCGGAGATCGGTGACGGTGCCGCGGCCCGCCGCACTCAGCAGCAGCGATGCCGGCACGATCCGGCGCAGGATGATGCCGTGTCCGTGGGCGTGCTCCATCGCACCGAGGAGATCGCGTGCCAGACTGTGGATGATCGGGATCGGGCGGGGGCCGCGCTGGGCGGCTTCGTGCAATCCCTCACCGTCGATCCAGTTGCCGACCCGGTAGGCGAGATCCTGCCGGATGCCGGCGTCGTAGATGTGACGGATCGCCGCGTGGTCGAGCTGCGCCATCGCCTCGGCTTCGACGAAGAACCAGCGGCGGATCGGATCGTCGGCGTAGAAGTGCACCCGGAGACTGACCCGCCGGCGAAGCGTGCGATCCTCCGCCAGAAAGAGCACCCGCTCGCGCGAAAACGCGACCATCCGCTCCAGCCGGAACCGATCACCGAATACCGCTTCCGCCCGGGCGAAGTACTGGGCAGGATCGGACTGCTTCACCGGAGAATACCGCGGCGCCGTTCGACGAAGCGGCTGCCTCCGCACGAGGCGCGGCAGAAGCGACGACTCTGAGTGAGGCTGTCGTCCAGCAGGAAGAGTCCGCAGCGCTCACTGGCGCACCGCCGAACCTGGCCCTGCGAATCGGCCAGCGTCGCGGCGGCTGACTGCACGATCGCAACGACTGCGGTGGGCGGAGTAGGGAAGGAGAATCGCACCTGCCAGCTGCCGCCCACTCGGGTAAGGCACTGATGACCGGGCGCGCTGCTAAGGATCGTGTTGATCGCCTCGACCACCGCGCTGGGCGGCCTGCGGCCGGCGGCGAGAGCGTCGGCCAGCGATTCCAGTCGAGTGCGCAGCTGGAGAACGTCGCGAAAGGCGCTGGATGATCCATCGTGCCGCAGGCGCCGAGCTGCGGTCCATCGGCGGTAGGCCGCCGCGTCGGGGAGCCGGTCGATCGGCTCGGCGGGAGCGCGCTGCCGCGTGTTGACGAAGTCGAGCCAGAGCGCGTCGCCGAGGAAGAGGAACTCCGGGTCGGCCATGGGGTCAGTCGGCCACCGCGACCATGTCGCGGCCCCCCCGCTTGGCGCGGTAGAGGGCGGCGTCGGCCGCGGCGAGCAGCGTGGTCACCGACGAGCCGTGAGTCGGCGCTTCGGCGACTCCCATGCTGACGGTGCACTGCCCGAACTCCGGGTGCATTCGTTCCAGCTCGCGCAACTGTTCCTGGACCCGGTCCACGAACATCTGCGCCTCGTCGGGGCGGGTCATCGGCAGGATCACCAGGAACTCATCGCCGCCGAGCCGGCCCACGACGTCGAGCGTGCGGCACTGCTGGCGGAGAATCGCCGCGAGGAGCACCAGCAGGCGGTCTCCCGCCGCATGGCCCATGGTGTCGTTGACCGTCTTGAAGCGATCGAGATCGAGCAGGAGGATGCTGGTGTGAAGCTGGTGACGCTGGCTCCGGGAAATTTCCGCGCCGAGCCGCTCTTCCAGCGCCCGGCGATTGTAGAGACCGGTAAGCGCATCGGTGGTTGCCGCGCTGTGAAGCTGCTCCACCAGCTCGGCGTTCTTGAGCGCGATCGCCGCCGCGAATGAAAGCGTGCCGCCCAGTTCCAGTTCGGCGCGGCCGTAGGGCTTTTCGCTGATCCGGGGGCCCAGCACCACTACGCCCATGCGCTCCGCACCGGCATCGAGCGGAACCAGCAGCTTGGCGTCGGAACCGAAGAGCGCCGCCAGCAGCACATCGTCAGTGCGGGAGGCGGCGCTGCCCGGCGGAAGGGCTCGCTCGACCGCGCTGCGATCGAGCAGCTCCGGCTTCGGGTGATCGTTGAGCGCGCGGTAGCCGGAGGGAACCAGCACGCTCCCGTCGGGACGGTAGAGACAGGCCCACCAGGCGAAGAACACCTCCGCCATGAAGTCGAGGATCAGCTGCTCGGTTTCTTCCGCCGAGTGGGCCGACGACAGCAGCCGGGCCACCTGACGGAGCGCGCGCAGCTGAAACACCGCGTCGTCCAGCGCCGACTGGCGCTCCATCAGGATGCTGCGCAGCTCCATGACCAGGGTGAGCCCGAGCGCCAGGGGCATCGCCACCGAGCGCATTTCGCCGGCCACCGCGGGGTCGGCGCGAATGATCAGCTCGGTCTCTCCGGTGGCGAGCCGGGCTACCTCCACCGCCGTTTCGCGGCCTTCGGCGGGGCCGGCATCGGGCTGCTCGCCGGTGGCATCGGCCAGCGCGAACCAGATCTGCTCGCTCCGGAACCGGCGCACCAGCGCCATCCGGCAACGCTCCAGGAGCTCACCGTCGGTCCGGGAGAGGCGGCAGGCGGCGGCAAAGGCGCTGGGGATGGTGGCAAGAGTGGAATTGGTCGTGGAAAGACCCATAGCGGTATTATAGCGATCCGGGCAGGCGCTGGCGAGCCATTGCTCTTGCGGGCGCGGTGCGATCTCGCTAGATTTTCTCCTGTGATGTGACATAGCCCGTAAGGGCCCCAGGGGTACGCAGCAGTCCAGCCTGGGTGATCAAATCTGGATGCTGGGATTCCGGTGACGCCACAGGCGCACCGGGATTCGTGCTTTTAGCCCTCCGCTTCACGTAATCCCTTCACCAGCGCGGCGCTCAGTTGCCGCAGCTCGGCCAGCATGTCACCGCGGGCCCAGTCGGTCCGGGCGCCCAGCATGTCCAGCAGCGAACGGCACCACCAGATGGTTTCGGCCGAGGTGGAGCCGACCGACCCTCTGGCATATTCCGCGCCCAAGCGGCGGACCGCGGTGATCGCGCTGCCGCACCGGTGGATTTCAGCCGCCACGCAGATATCCAGCACTCGGCGCTCAGCGGCCGCCAGATGGGCCAGCCACTGCTCCCGCGCCTCCCGCCACGGGGTCAGGCCATTTGCCACGGGCTGACACGCCGCGGCCAGCGTGATGCCCAGGACCACGGGGCCGAATTTCGTCCGGATCTTCCGCTCGAGATCGGGCCGCTGATCAGCCGCGGCGGCCACCAATACGTGATGGAGAATCCCGGCGACGATGGTCTCTTCATCGGCCCCGTAGCCGGCCAGAATCACCGCCACATTCGAGGGATGGGCGAGGTAGTTCATCCCCACGCCCGAGGGCGCGGTTGACCCGTAATGCTTGGCCGCGAAGGCAAACGCGTGGTTGATCCGGTCGGAGTAGCCGGTCACGGAATCCCTGCCACCTTGTGAGTCTGAAGACTGAGCCGCCAGCGGGGATGACCCAGGCAATAGGCCACCGCCGCGGCGGTGTTTGTAGCAAGGGCGGGGCCATCCATCGGCTGAAGAAACCAGTGGTCGAAATTCAACCCCTCATACGATGCCGGATCGGCGCCCTCCTGAGGGTAGACCAGCTTGAGCTCGTTGCCGCTGGTCTGCACCAGAGGCGCGCCCGCCTTGGGACTGACGCAGACCCAATCGAGTCCGGCGGGAGCCGGCTGCGTTCCGTTGGTCTCCACCGCGATGGCAAATTCGCGCTGGTGCAGTGCGTCGATCAGCGCCGAATCGAGCTGGAGGAGCGGCTCGCCGCCGGTGCATACCACGAGGCGCGGGCCACCAGCCGGCTGCCAGGTCTGCGCGACGGTGTCGGCCAGGTCATCGGCGGTCGTAAAGCGCCCGCCGCCGGGGCCGTCCAGTCCCACAAAATCGGTATCGCAGAAGCGGCAGATGGCGCTGGCTCGATCGGACTCGCGCCCAGTCCAGAGATTGCATCCGGCAAAGCGGCAGAACACTGCGGGGCGGCCGCTCTGGTGACCTTCGCCCTGCAGGGTGTAGAAGATCTCCTTCACCGCGTACGTCATCGTCGGCTCACTGTCTGATAGCGCGCCGGGTCGGTCACCCCCGTTTCGCGAAATCCCTTGAGCCGGAGGAGGCAGGCATCGCACTGGCCGCAGGCGCGCCCATCGTCATCCGGATCGTAGCAGCTCAGGGTGAGACTGTAATCCAGCCCGAGCGTGAGTCCGCGCTGAATTATTTCGGCTTTGGTGAGCGTCAAGAGCGGCGCGCGAATCCGGAACGGCGCCTTGCCTTCGCGCCCGGCGCGGGTACCGAGGTTGGCGACCGTCTCGAAGGCGTGGAGGAAATCGGGGCGGCAATCGGGATAGCCGCTATAATCGAGCGCGTTGGCGCCGATCACGATGTCGCGCGCGCCAACCACCTCGGCCCAGCCGAGCGCGAAGGAGAGAAAGATCGTGTTGCGGGCAGGGACGTAGGTGATGGGGACGTCATCGCCGATCGAGGCGAGGTCTCGGCCCTTGGGTACATCGATATCGTCGGTGAGAGCCGAACCGCCGAAGGCGCGCAGGTCGATCGGAGCGATGATATGGCGCACCGCGCCCACCGCCTCAGCCACCTGGCGAGCGCAGGCCAGTTCGGCTGCGTGGCGCTGGCCGTAGCGGAGCGTGAGTGCGTAAAGCTCGAAGCCCTCGCGCTGGGTAATCGCTGCCGCAGTAGCGGAGTCGAGACCGCCGCTCAGCAGTACGACCGCGCGGCGATCAGATTGGGGAGACATGCCGAAAAATAGACCGGCGCACTGCCCCAGTCACCGGTGCAGCAGGCGGCGGAGCCCTTCCCCGGCGGTCGGATCGCGGAACCGAAAGCCCGACTCGACGAGGCGCTGAGGCACCGCACGCTGGCTCGCCAGCAGCGTTTCGTCTGCCAGCTCTCCCAGCAGCACTCGGAGTGCTACAGCCGGCACGCGGAACAGCGCCGGCCGACCCA
>DASSTY010000248.1:0-4365 GCA_035707585.1 Gemmatimonadales bacterium | reverse complement strand
AGCAGCGACATTACCATGACCGCTGGTAACAGCTTGCGCATGCAACCAGGCTACGGAGGCCCCGTGACCCGAGCGTGACCCCCGCCCCTTTCGCACGCTGGTACCGCTCGCTACGTTGCGAGAACCCCCACATTCAAACGGAGTCACCATGTTCCGACGCAATGGACGTCGCAGGAAGCTGTTGGTGTTGACTCTGCTGGCCGGCATGCCACTGGTCGCATCGTGCACCAGCGACTCCACGGATCTTGGCGTGACCAGCACGCTCCTCATGGGGGTGTACGCCGGCAGCGACGGCGCCGGTAGCCTGTTGGTTAATCTCGCGGGTGCCGAAGCCGCCGGAACCCTGACAAATGAGGATGGAGATACACAACCAATTTCCGGTACGATTACAGGATCCGATCTCAAGCTTACTGCCGGAAGCTTCGCGTTCACCGGGCTGCCCACCTCGGGCGCGTACGCCAACGGCAGCGATTTCGGCGAGTACCTGCTCCGTAGCCGGAGCGTTGGATCCACCCGCTTCGCCCTCTGTGCCTCCTATTCCGGCACAGACTTCAGCAACAACCAGCCAGAGACCGGCCACTTCGCGGTGCTGTTCACTTCGCTGGGTCCGACTGGCGTGCTGTTTCAGGACAACATCCAGAACAATAGCAACGTGGTAGCGACCAGCACCGCGAGTGGATTCGCGATCCAGGCCAAGGTCAGTCAGACCTCGGTTTTTGGCGCGAGCGGTACAATCAGCGCCGATAGCAGCACGGCGTCGGGCACGTTTACCCGCGGATCAGCGAGCGGAAACTGGACCGCAACCCGCTGTCTCTAAGCTGAGTTCCTAGCGATATCCCGCCGCCTGAAGCTGGAAGAGCTCGGCATAGAGCCCGCCGAGCTCCACCAGCTCTTCGTGAGTGCCCTGCTCTACCAGCTCACCACCGCGGAGCACCAGAATCCGGTCGGCCATTCGCACGGTGGAGAATCGATGGGAAATCAGCACGGCCATCTTCCCGTGCGTCAGTTCCGAAAACCGGAGAAACACTTCGTACTCAGCCCGCGCGTCGAGCGCGGCGGTGGGCTCGTCCAGAATAAGCAACTGCGCTTCACGCAGATAGGCGCGGGCCAGCGCCACCTTCTGCCATTCGCCTCCCGAGAGATCCACTCCCCCATCGAACCGTCTGCCCAGCATCTGCGCGTACTCGGCCGGAAGCCGCCGCGCCACGCTGTCGGCCAGGCTTCGTTCGGCAGCGCTCCGGATCGCCGGCTCCTCCTCCCGCCGGTCGATGTCTCCCACCGCGATATTCTCGGTGAGCGTAAAGTCGTAGCGCACGAAATCCTGAAAGATGACGCCGATATTCTGCCGGAGACTCTCCACCGAATAGTCCCGCAGGTCGACTCCATCCAGCAGGATCCTGCCTTCGGTCGGGTCGTACAACCGAACCAGCAGCTTGGCCAATGTGGTCTTGCCGGCGCCATTCTCGCCCACCAGCGCCAGCCGCTCGCCGGGGCGAAGTGAAAAACTGAGCCCGCGCACCGCCCACTGCTCGCTGGCGGGGTACCGAAATCCGACATTCTCAAACACGAACCCGGTCTGGATCGGAGACGGCACCGGACGGGCATCGGGCCGGTCGGCGATCCGGGGCTGCAGTTCCAGGAACGAGAAGAGATCGTCGAGATACAGTGCCTGCTCGAACACCTGCGCCATCGCCAGCAGAACCCGCTGGATCAGATCGCGGCTCTGCCGGAACGATCCGGCCAGAAAGGTCAGCACACCGATGGTGAACACACCCGCCGGTGAGTGATACCCGATGACCGTCAGATAAATGATGACGCCGTACGCCGCGTAGTACCCCAGCGTGCCGATCACCGCCAGCAGCGACGCAACCACGCTTCGGCGCACGGCCAGGTTGCGGTTGGCCTCGTAGAATTCCTGCGACAGCCGCTCGTATCGGTTGGCCAGAAACTCGGAGAGTCCGAAGAGCTTCAGCTCCTTGGCGGAGATATCGCTGGCGCCGATGTAGCGGAGATAATCCAGCAGCCGCCGCTCCGGTGTCCAGGAGAAGAGCAGCGAGTATCCCAGTGCAGCGTAGTGGGTCTCGCCCAGCACCGCCGGCACCACCGAAAGTGCCAGCAGAACCAGCAGCCACGGCACATAGAGCACCAGTGCGCCGGCCAGCGAAATCAGAGTGATCAGATCCTGAATGGTGCCGAGCAGCATGGTGAACAGACTGATCCGGCCCACCGTCTGCCGCCGCGCGCGCTCCAGCGAATCGTAGGTCTCCGCGTCCTCGAACTGCTCCAGATCGAGCGTTGCCGCGTGCCGCATCAGCTCCACGCTGGTGCGGTTGGCAAAGAGGTCGCCCAGCAGACTTTCCAGCAGCGATGAGGCGCGCGCCATCGCTTCACCGGCAACCGCGATCAGCAGCTCGATCGCTACCAGCTCCGCCAGATACCGCCAGTCAACCGCTCCGCCCCGCTGCCCCACCGCAATCGCGGCCACCACCCCGTCTACGATCAGCTTGCCGATCCAGAGCACCGCGACCGGCACACCCGCCCTGAGCAGCCGGAGCACCAGGATCCCGGCCACGTAGCCCGGCGCCGTACTCCAGACCAGCCGGAGCAGCCGCGGCAGATGCCGCAGGGCGCGGAGCCGCTCGCCCCACGTCGCCGGGGGAGCCGCTGGCGTGCGGCCTCGGCCGCCCGGGCGCCGGGGTGCCAGTCGGGGAAGCGTCATTCTCCAAAGTTACTGCGGGCTACAACGGCGCGGTGCTCTTGCGGTAGATTTACGAATGGCTCAACGACCAACTGCCTTTGTCACCGGCGGCACCGCCGGGATCGGCCGCGCGATCGCGTTCGCGCTGGGCCGCGCCGGCTGGCAGGTCGGGCTCTGCGCCCGCTCCGGCGAAGCGGTGACTGCCACCGTCGCGGCACTGCAGGCTGAGGGGATTTCCGCCGCGGGGCATCCGGCAGATGTTGGCGTCGAACAGGACGTCACCCGCGCCATCGGCGCAATCGCGTCGCAGCTCGGCCCGATCGAGCTCCTCGTCAATAACGCCGGCATCATGCGCACCGCGCCGATCATGGAACTGAGCCTGGACGATTGGGACCAGACCATGGCCACCAACGTTCGCGCGCTCTTCCTCACCACCCGCACGGTCCTTCCCGGAATGCGGCGGCTGGGTCGCGGCACCATCGTCAACGTCGCCAGTCTCGCCGGCAAGAACGGCTTCGCCGGGGGCACCGCCTATACCGCCTCGAAGCACGCGGTGCTGGGCTTTTCCAAGTCGCTCATGATGGAAGTCCGCACCGAAGGGATCCGGGTCATCGCCATCTGTCCCGGCTCGGTGGAGACCGCTCTACGCCGCGGCGGGCCGGCGCGCCGCCCCAACGCGGATCGCATCCTCCAGCCCGAGGATGTCGCCTCCATGGTGCTCGCCGCGCTGGCGCTGCCCGATCGCGCGCTGGTAAGCGAGCTGGACATCCGCCCCAACAATCCGTGAGTGCTCAGCGCGCCGAGCAGCTCCGGCAGGCACTCGCCGCAGCCGACGCCCGCAACCGAGAGCTGGAGACGCTCCGCCACCTGGCGGGAACGCTCCTGGCCGGCCGTGACCTGCAGGAACTCCTCGACGAAGTGGCGGAAGCCGCCGCCGACCTGCTTCAGGCCGAGAGCGCCGGCGTCATGCGATTGGTGGAAGAGGGCCGCTTCCTGCGGATCACTTCGGCTACGGGTGAGCTGCAGGCGGCGGTGGGACAGCTCGTGCCGGTGGATGAGTCGCTGATGGGTGTGGTGGTCACCAACGAGGCGCCTCTGGTCTCCGACGACATGGAGGCCGACTCCCGCAACTACGTGCCGCCCGAGGTGCCGGTCCCGCTCCGCACCGCCGCGATGGTGCCGCTCCGCTCCGCCGGCGTGGTGATCGGCGCCATCTGCGTTTACAACCGGCTCGACGGCCGGCCGTTTACGGATCACGATGTGCACCTGCTGCAGACGCTGGGTGACCAGGTTGTGATGGGGCTCGACCGCGCAGCGGTACTGGAGGAAAGCCGCCGGAACGAGATCGCGCTGGCTGCCAAGAACCGCGAACTCCAGCGAGCGACCGAGCTCAAGAGCGAGTTCCTGGCCAACATGAGCCATGAACTTCGCACCCCGCTCAACGCCATCATCGGTTTCTCGGAGCTGCTCCTGGCCGGCGATCTCGGCGGCATGACCGAGATGCAGCGGGACTTTCTCGATTCGGTGCTGCGAAACGGACGGCATCTCCTCCGGCTGATCAACAACATCCTCGATCTCTCCAAGATCGAAGCCGGAAGGATGACCCTGCAGCTCGCCACTACCGACCTGCGGGAGGCGATCACCGGCGCGGTCACCGACACGGTGAG
>DASSTY010000247.1:0-2088 GCA_035707585.1 Gemmatimonadales bacterium | reverse complement strand
GGGATAGGTGGAGTGAAGGCGCAGCCGGGTAGCCCACTTGTCGCCGGTGGTGAGAATGGCGTGTTCGATCCGCGGACGAATCGAGCGCCAGGCGGTGTAGAGCAGCACCAGCCCGAACAGAATCGAGAGCCAGGTGGTGGGAATGAACCCCGCAAGCACCGCTCCGACCACCGCGCCAACGGTGGTGGCGACTTCCAGCACGATGCCGACGCGCACGTTGGTGTAACCCTCACGCACGTAGGCGGCCGCCGCACCGGACGACGTCGCGATGACCGACACCAGCGAGGCGCCGATGGCGTAGCGGAGATCGACATGGAACAGCAGCGTGAGCATCGGCACAACGACGATCCCGCCGCCCAGGCCGGTCAGCGAGCCGAGCAGCCCGGCGAGGAACGACCCGATGATCACCAGCAGCGAGAGCAGCAGTATCGTCACGACGGCTCCCAACGGGGTGGGGAGGACAGCGCGCGCAATCTGATGTGACAGGGCAGCGGCAGCAAGCCCGCACCTGTGAGCGTCGTCACCGCTCCATCAATGGACGGGCGGGCATCATGAGGCCCCATGGCATTGGCGTTACTGATCCAGGCAGCTCCTCAGGTCGGCAAGGCGGCGATGCGAGCGGTGCAGGCGGACTGGACGGTGCTGCTTCCGGAGTTGGCGGCGCTGGTGATCGGCGGTGCCGTGCTTTTCGGTATCCGCCGAATGGCCGACCGGCGGCTCCGGCGCCCCGGCGAGCTCGCAACCGGGATCGACGATCTGGTGCTCGAGCTGGTACGGTCTACCGGGCTCGGCTTCCTCTTCTTTCTGGTGCTGACCATTGCGCCCTCGTTGGTGGCGGTGCCCAGTGGTTTGCGCCCATCGTTTCATGTTGTGGCGGTGCTGGCGCTGCTGGTCCAACTGGCGTTCTGGGGCAACGGCGTCATCACCTGGTTCACCCGCCGGCAGATGATCCGCGGCGGTGCCAGCCGGCCCGTGGCGGTTACCGCGCTCACCGCCCTCGGCTTTGCCGCGCGGCTCATCCTGATACTGCTTCTGGTGCTGGTTGGCCTCGCCAATCTCGGCATCAACGTAACCGCGCTGCTGACCACGCTCGGTGTGGCCGGCGTGGCAGTGGCGCTGGCCCTTCAGAGCGTGCTCTCCGATCTGATCGGCGCGCTGTCGATCGTGCTCAACCGCCCGTTCCTGGTGGGCGAGACGATTCAGTCCGGTGAGTTCCTCGGCACGGTGGAATATGTCGGACTCCGCACCACGCGAATCCGTAATCTCTCGGGCGAGGAGCTCTTCCTGCCCAACAGCTATCTCCTCAATAACGCCATTCGGAATCTGTCGCGCCTGGAGCAGCGGCGGGTCAGCCTCGGCCTTCGGATCAGCTATCAGACCACGCTCGAACGTTTGGAAGAGATCCCGGAAATCGTGGCGGAGATCGTTCGGCAGACACCCGATGCCCGGTTCGACCGGGCGCATCTCAAGTCCTTCGGCGACTGGGGCTACGAATACGAAGTGGTGTGGTACGCCACCACGCCCGACTTTACCCGTTACATGGACGCGCGCCAGCGGATCAACCTCGCCGTCCTGCGCCAGCTCCAGGGCGACGGAGTTCTGCTCGGCGCGCCGGCCCGCGGAACCGTTCCTGCCCCCGCGCACGCTGATGTGGTCACGGCAGTCGGCCGGGTTTACGGCAGCGGGTCGGGCGAATGACGGAGAGCGATGCCGATTGAGGAAAGCTGCAGCTAAGTTGCGGGCGAACCGATTCGGTGGAGGCAGTTCATGAACTGGAACGATAGGCACTCGCCGCGGATGGACGTGGCGCTCCTGGTGCTGCGGCTGGCTGTCGCCACCATCTTCATTGTCCACGGCTCGCACAAGCTGTTCAACTCGGGGATTTCGGGCGTCACCGGGATGTTCGGCCAGATGGGCGTGCCGCTGCCCGGCGTGGTCGCCCCGGTGGTTACCTGCCTGGAATTTTTCGGCGGGATTGCGCTGGTGCTGGGGCTGTTGACCCGGCTGATCGGGCTGGGGCTCGCCATCGACATGGTGGCGGCTCTCGTGATCGTGCACATCCCGGCCGGCCTGTTCGGGAAAGCGGGG
>DASSTY010000246.1:0-2275 GCA_035707585.1 Gemmatimonadales bacterium | reverse complement strand
GCGGGCGGGTTGCGCGGGCAGGGCTCCTCGGCGAACTTTCCCGGCCCTGGCCCGAGTGGCGGAATGGCAGACGCAGCGGACTCAAAATCCGCCGGGGGCAACCCCGTGCGAGTTCGACTCTCGCCTCGGGCATGATCGGTCGTGGGTCGTGGGTCGTGAGACGTAACCCACGACCCACGTTTCACAAGCCGCCTCCCGGCGGCCCGTGCGGTGGGAAACCCACGCGGGCAATGATCGCCTGGAATCGTGGGTCGCCGCGCAGTGGCTCGAGCCAGGGATCCACCCGGGCGCTGAGCATGTTGGCGGAGCGGTCGGCCAGCGCCTCCTCCAGTGAGTTCAACGCGCCGGCGGTGTCGCCCAGTGCGGCGCGGATGTACGCCACCTGAGCATGGTCAAAGTACTCACGCTTCGCACCCTCGGCCAGGTAGGTCTGCGCATCCGCACTCTGTCCCAGATGTCCGGCGCAGATCGCGGAGAATTCGGAGGCTGAATTCTTCGCCTGGCCCAGCTTGGCCTCCCGGAGGCAGTCCTTCCACCGGCCCACCCACGCATACGCTTCGGCTCGTCTATTCTGGCCATAATAGACCGGCCCGCCTGCCAGCTCGCTGAGGTGGTCGGCGAGCTGGAGCGCTCGACCGACATCGCCTTCTACCAGCGCCGCACTCTCCCGCCAGCGAACGACGTCCGGGTTGAGCGGGTCGAGTGCGGCGGCAGCGGCCAGCTCGCGTTCCGCACCGGCGGTATCCTGGTCCACCCACAGCAGGTACACGCCATACTGCCAGTGGGCCTCCGGAGAACTCGGATCCAACACCAAGGCGCGCTGAAACTCTTCTCGAGCCTCCCGGAAGCGCCATTGCCAGTCGAATCGGACAACTCCGAGCGCCACGTGACCCAGCGCCAGCGAATCGTCGAGGGCCACCGCGCGGGCGGCTGCATGCTCGACAGGGCCGACCATTTCACGCGGCGCGCGATACGCATCGGCCTGGCCGGCGTACGCCAGCGCGAGCCGCGCCCAGGCCTCCGCATAGTTGGAATCCAGAGCGAGTGCCTGATGATACAACACGACGCTGCTGTCGAGGCCGGCCCGGTCCTGCTGCTGAGCGAGCGCGTTGGCGCGAAGCACCAGGTCGTGCGCCGCCGGGTTGGTGGTGCCGCGATGCACGATGGCGCCCGGACTGAGCCGGACCCGCAGCGCATCGGTGATGGCGTGCGCGATGTCGTCTTCCAGTGAAAAGAGATCGGTCAGCTGGCGGTCGTAGGTTTGCGACCAGAGTTGGAGTCCGGTATGCGTGTCCACCAGCTCGGCGGTGATTCGCACAGCGTCGCCCGAGCGCTGGATCGAGCCCGACAGGAGCGCGCCCGCATCCAGCGTGCGCCCCACCACCTTTGCGTCCACATCGGGGCCGCGGAATCGGAACGATGAGGTGCGCCCGATCACCGCCAGCCCGGGCAGGCGAGAGAGCGAATTGAGGATCTCCTCGCTCACCCCGTCGCCCAGGTAGGCGCCGGACGAGTCCGCACCGAGACTTCGAAACGGCAATACCGCAATCGAGTGGACTGTGTCGCCGCTGGCGGAGATGCCACCGAAGCGGCCCCGCATCGCCGCGAGAGCGACCAGCGCCGCCGCGACTACGACTACCGCACCCGCTGCCACGAACGGAACCCAGCGTCGTCGTACTGCGGGCTGCAGACCGGTCGCTCCGCTCGGGATCTGCTCCAGGATCGCCAGCACTTCGTCCGCGCTGCGGGGACGGTCGGCTGGGTGCTTTGCGAGACACCGCATTACCAGCTCGGCCAGGTTCGGCGGGATCGATGCACGGCGTTTCGAGACCGGCTCAGGTGTCTCGGCGATCTGGGCCGCGATCAGCTGCTGCGGAGTTGCCCCCGAGAAGGGTGCGTTCCCGGTGAGCATCTCGTACGCTAGCACGCCGAATGCATACAGATCGGCACGGGCATCGATATTGGAATCGCCTGACGCCTGCTCCGGCGCCATGTAGGCGGGAGTTCCGACTGCCAGGCCCGCCGTGGTGAGTCCCGTGCTGCTCGCGGCGGCGTCGTTCACCGCCTTGGCGACGCCGAAGTCGGCCACGAGGGCATGGCCGCCACCCAGAAGGATGTTCTCCGGCTTGATATCGCGATGCACGATCCCTTCGCGGTGCGCCGCGGCGAGCGCGTCGGCCACATCGCGGAGGATCCGGCAGGTGTCGGTTACCGGGAGCGCCCCTTCGCGCGCCAATCGTGCCCGGAGCGACTCGCCGCGGACATGGGGCATGAC
>DASSTY010000245.1:0-3174 GCA_035707585.1 Gemmatimonadales bacterium | reverse complement strand
CGCCGTCGTTGGCGCCGGGCACCGGCTTGGTCGAGTCGGGACTGGTCGGTGAGTCGGCGGTGGGACGTGAATCCCAGTGCGCCATGAACAGTACTCGGCGAGTGGCCGCGGGGCGGAAGCGAGCGATGAAGTTGCTGAGGTGGAGCGTATCGCCCGCGGTGGTCACGTGATCCCAGCGCTGGACGATCACGGTATCCGCGCGCGACTGGAGCATGCTGTCGAGCCAGTGCGCCATCTGGCGATGCGCTTCGGTGCCCGGCACCCGGGGCCCGAACGCCACCTGCTGCTGGACGTATCGGAACGCGGCCGCTCCGTCAAAATCGCGAACCGGCGGATGGCGATCACGGCAGGCGGCCAGTGAGAGCGCCAGCAGGAGGAACAGCAGGGGAGAAGATGGCATGGACCTGGGCAATATACTCGGTCTCCCCTATCGGTAGTCGCCGGCGTAGAGCGACAGCTGGAAGTTGATCTGGAGGTAGAGCGTCGAAGTGCGCTGGTCGAACTGCTTGGCCTCGTTGATCGAGTAGCCGATCTCGAGCCCGCCGGTCAGCGACTTGGAAACGTCGGTATCGAGCCCGCCCCGCAGTTCCTGGTGCAGGATGTCGGAAATCGTCAGGCAATCGGGATCTTCCGCCCGCTCGAGACAGGTCAGCGAGTGCGAGCTGAAGAGCGTCAGCGACGAGCGCACCTGCTTGCGCGTCTGGCTGATGATCGACGGCAGCCGGAAGCTGTAGTTGAACCCGCCGGTCACGTCGCGCTGGGTCACCGAGGTGAGGGTTCCGTTGGCGCGGGTATCCTGGTTCAGGGCATTGTATCCCAGCGTCAGAGCCATCCCGTTCCGGAGCGAGATCTGGGCGGTCGGAGAAATCGACGAGCTCGACGTGCCGTTCACCACTGCGCTGCCGCTCCCCGCCGGGGGCAGCGTCGACGTGCCCGACCGATTTCGAAAGGAGGTACTGAGTGCCAGCACCGAGACCGGTCCGCCATTGAAGGTGTGGGTGAATCGAACGCTGCCGACCGGCCATTCACGCTGGTTCACCTGAGTTTCGATGAAGCCCCCCGGCTGGCGCTGGAACTGGAGGGTCTGAAGAAGAGTATAGCTGAGCGTTCCGCTGAACCCGAGCGGAAGATCTGCGCCGGCGGTGAACGTGGTGTTGTGTGCCTCGGTCGCACCGATGGCGCTGGCACCCTCCTGCTGGAGGAAGCGATCCCGGCCGCCGAGTCCCAGCTGATAGCTCAGCCCCGGATCGAACGCCGCCAGGTCGAAAGTGGACGTCCGGGTGAGGCGCTGGCTCACGTCGATGGGACGGATTCGGGCGAGTGCGCGCGCGGCCCCGCTGCTGTCCCCGAAGAGGCCGCGCAGAGCACGAGAGAGGTCGATCGACGCGCCGATCTCGCGGGTTCGGCTGTTGTTGAGCGTCTGCGGCAGAATGAAAGCGCCGGTGGAGTCTCCGTTGGAGCGCACCAGCGGCCGGCTGGTCAGGAATCGCGAGAGTACGAACGAACTCGCCGTGGTGAAGCGCGGGCGGAACCACGAAGAAATTCGAGGCGTCAGCGCCATGCTGGTGGTGATCGTGCGATCGCGCTCCACCCCGATGTCCATCCCGGCCAGACTCTTCCGCGACAGCGTCGCCAGCCGGCCGATCGGCGTCGAATCGGCATAATGCCGGAGGTCGCGGGTGCTCACTACGTCCCCATTGAGCGTCAGCATTCCGAGCGGCTGCCAGGTCATCCCGGCAGAATTCCGCCAGAGGCGCTGGAGCGACAGACTGGGCGTGAAGAGCGAATCATCGGGGCGGATGATCGGCACCTGATAGTTGGTGAGATCGGATCGCGTGGTCGTGAGGTTGCTCGCCATCCGGATGTTGGTCGGCACCAGATTGATGCGGACGTTGTCAAGCCCCTTACCGCCTTCGCTCCCCGAGATCCAGTCGGGCAGCCAGCCGAGCAGCCCGCCGAGCGGAAGCGAAAAGCCATGGCGGCCCATCGAGAGATTGTAGGTCAGGTTGTAGTTCGAGTTGCCGGCGGAGGACTGGGTCAGTTCGGTCGTGTTGCGGGCCTTGGATACCGCCGCCGTGAAGGTGAGCGGGTCGGCAAATCCCCGGAGCAGCCAGCTCTTGCCCGGGCGATTCCGCCGGATCGACATGTTGTAGCTGGCCGTCCACCCTGACACCGGACGCAGTCCCTCCAGCGCCGACGCGCGGAGGTCAGTCCCGGAAAGCAGCTCGGGCGCCTCTCCGGTGCGAGTGTAATCGACAGTCACCGGAATCGAGAGACCGAGAGCGGTCGGCAAGAAGCGATCGACCCGCCAGGTCGTTGCCAGGCGAAGCGCATTACTGGCCTTGTAGGTGGGGTCCTGCCCGATCTGCCGAAACTGTCCATTCTGTCGCACGAACGAGAGATCGAGCGTTCCAACATCGGAGGCGGCCAGCCGGCTCTCCACGGCAAAGGCCTGGCCCAGTTGCGCCACCGGGCTGGTTACCCGGATGTCGTCGATCCAGAGTTCGGTTTCAGCAATCGGAGCTGAACCCGAAACGCGATAGATCCCCGCGGAAATTTCCTGCACGGCCGCAAGATTCGGCGGGTTGACGCCGGGATCCTCCACGTGGACTACATAGGGACCATCGCAGGCCACGTAGGCGGTGCTCAATCCGATGCCGCATTCCGCCGCGCCGCTCGGCTGCTCGCCCCGAAGCCAGCGGCTCTCAATGTCCGCCCGGAGCTGCCGCCAGGTGTCGAGGTTGATGACCATCTCCGGTTCCCAACCGGTAGTATGGGCGGTCGTTCGATAGAGATAAAAGTTGTTGTTGTCGCTGCCGAGCTTGACATAGGCCTGGAGCTGGCCCTCTTCCCATCCGATGCCGCGGCCCCGGACCCAAAGCCGAAGCTCCTTGTAGTTGAGCAGATTCTGCGGTCCGGTGGGGAATCGGAGATAGGCCTCGGCACGCTCACCCTGATCCAGGTCGCGCGCGATCAGGCGGAGCGACTTCTCATTGATCTGAACTCCCTGATCGCTCTGACTGCCGCCGCGCAGATTGGTTGCGTTGGTGACACCCGGGGGCGGCGTGTAGCCGAGTTCGGCGTTTTCAGTGGAAACGATCGAGCTGATCACTTCACCCTGCGGTGCCGCGGTGGCGCCGGCGATCCCCTGAATCGGGGCATCGGCCCGGCGGA
>DASSTY010000244.1:0-5291 GCA_035707585.1 Gemmatimonadales bacterium | reverse complement strand
TGATCGCGGCGTCCTCTGTACCATAGGCCCGACCGGCGCTCCCGGTCGTGACTACGGTCACAGCACTGGTTCAGGCGCGAGGATGGAACTTTCGGTGGACGCTTCGGAGGTACTCGCGGTCGACGTGGGTATAGATCTGGGTCGTGGCGAGATCGGCGTGGCCCAGCATTTCCTGGACGGCGCGCAAGTCGGCGCCGCCTTCCAGCAGGTGGGTGGCGAAGCTGTGACGAAGAGTGTGTGGAGTTACCGGTTTGGTGATGCCGGCGCGCTCCGCTGCGCGCTTGACGATGCCCCACGCGCCCACCCGCGAGAGCGGCGCGCCGCGAGCATTCAGCAGGAGCCGGCCCCGGCTGGCGCCTTTGTCGAGCGTCGGGCGAATGGTATGGAGATAGACCGACACGGCGCCGATTACACCGCGGCCGATCGGTACCAGCCGTTCCTTGCTGCCTTTGCCGAATACCCGAACCAGTCCTTCGGTCAGGATCAGATCGGTGAGCCCCAAACCACAGAGTTCGGATACTCGCATCCCGGCGCCATAGCCCAGCTCGAGCAAGGTTCGATCGCGCCAACCCAGCGGGTCGTCAACCTGGGGCGCGGCGAGCAGCCGTTCGATTTCCGCGACGCTGAGCACCTGCGGCAGGGTGCGCCACCGCTTGGGGCTCTCGAGGCGATCGCTTGGGTCCTGCTGCAGCCGCCCTTCGCCCACCAGGAATCCGAAGTAGGTGCGGATCCCGGATACCTCGCGGCGGATCGTCGCCGGAGCGAGGCCAAGATCCTTGAGCAGGAATACGAAATCGCGCAGCAGCGCGGGTGTCACACCGGCCGGGTCGCGAACGCCGCGGCTCAAGGCGAATTCCCCCAGCCGCAACAGATCGCGGCCGTACGCGGCCACGGTGTTCTCGCTGTGCCCCGCTTCCAGGCGGAGATAGTCCCGAAATCCTTCCAGCCCGAAATCCCGGGTGATCTGGTCGCGGATCTCCGCCGCGTTCACCGGGGTGTCGCCGCTCACGGAGTGACCTGATTGCTCGAGCGGCTGCGGGCCGTCGCGACCTCCGAAGCGGAGAGGCCGAGCAGGTCGCCAGCCAGGGCCAGCAGCCGGTCGCGACCGGCGGGATGTTCCGGCAGAGCCAGCGCCACCGTCCAGAGCCGCTCGACCAGAGCCAGCCGCTCGGTGCGCGCAACTTCGGCAACCCGCGCCGTATAGCCGGTGAGCCGCCCCCATTCTCGGCGGCGCTCTTCCTCGGGTGCTTCGACCGAGGGCGCAAGACGCCACCGGTGGCGGAGATCGTTGGCGATCCGGGTGCGATCGTCGGCGGTGAGCGCCTCGTCGGTGTACACCAGTTCCAGGAGCAGCACCGCCGCATGGCAGAGGGGATCTTCCGCGGCGAGCTCGGGGTGGCCCAGCTGGTCGGCGGCGGTGGCATCGAGTCGGAGCGCCCGCGCCAGCGCGCGCCACACCGGCCCGCCGGCCTTTCGGCGGCGCCGAAGGTACCAGATGATTAGACCGGCGACCACTACCGCGGAGATGATCGCCAGTACGCGGTTGGCCGAAGCGATCAGCGCGGCGATCCGGGTCCACTGGCTTCCCACCAGCGCGCCGATCAGCGTGATGGCGCCGTACCAGAGCCCCGAGGCGAGCGCGATCGGCGTCATGGCGCGAAAGAGCGGGAGATCGGCAAGCCCGACGAACGGCGGCACCACGGCGCGAACGCCGGGCAGCAGGCGGCTGATGAAGATGCCGACTCCACCGAATCGGAGGTATTCGCGCTCGATCACCGCCAGCGCGCGCGGCGTCAGCAGCCGCTTCCCGGCACCGGTGGCAAAGAGCCGGCGTCCGTAGCGGCGGGACGCCAGATACACCGAGGTGGCGCCGATCACGTTGGAAATCCAGACAACCAGGAAGACCGCAAGCGGAACGGTGACGCCGCGGTGCGAGAGGAACGCGCCGAGTCCCACGGCGGTATCGGCCGGCAGAACGGGGAGAATGTTCTCGACTGCGGAGAGGAGCCCCAACACCAGATACACCGCAGCGGCCGGCAGATGCGACAGCCAGGTGATCAGCGATTCGATCAGCGCGCCTCCAACGTCACCACGGCAAGGACCGCGACGCCTTCCCCGCGGCCGATGAAGCCCATGCCTTCGTTGGTCTTGGCCTTGACGCTGACGTTGGCGCGGTCGATTCCGAGCACCGTTGCCAGACGCGCCTTCATCGCCTCGATGTGCGGTCCGATCCGGGGCTGCTCAGTAATAATCGTGGAATCCAACTGCTCCACCCGATAGCCGCGCTCGGCGATATGCTTTGCCGCCGCGGCCATGAGCTTCATCGAATCGGCATCGCGCCAGGCGGGGTCGCTGTCGGGAAAGTGCTCCCCGATATTGCCGGCGGCCGCGGCACCGAGCATCGCATCGATGATGGCGTGGGCTACCGGATCGGCATCGGAATGCCCGGTCAATCCATGGGTGTGCGGCACCGTAATCCCGGCAAGGATGAGCGGTCTCCCCTCGGCAAATCGATGGGAATCGTAGCCAATCCCGACCCGCATTTATGCCGCCGCGGAGCCGGCCGGTTGGATCAGCGAATAGTCCTGGCGCCGGCGCCGCGGGGTAAAGCCGGCATCGGTGATCAGCCGTTCGATCTGATCGAGCGTGGTGCGGTAGGTGGTCCCGGCGGCGGAGACGACGTTCTCCTCCATCATCAGACTGCCGTAATCGTTGGCGCCGAACCGCAGGGCGATCTGGCCGATCTTGTGCCCCATGGTGACCCAGGACGACTGGATATTGGGGATATTGGAGCAGACGATCCGCCCCATCGCCATCGTCCGGAGGTAGGTTACGGCATCGGTCTTGGGCAGGTGCGCCAGCTCGGTCCCCTCGGGCTGGAGCGGCCAGCAGATGAACGCGGTGAATCCTCCGGTGCGGGCCTGGAGGTCGCGAATCCGGATCAGATGCTCGATCCGGTCTTCATCCGACTCGCCCAGGCCGTACATCATCGTCACCGACGTGGTCATCCCCTGCCGATGCGCCTCTTCCTGCACGCCGAGCCACGCCTCGGTCTGCGCCTTCTTGGCGGCAACCGAGCGCCGGATTTCGTCGACCAGAATCTCGCCGCCTCCGCCCGGGATGCTGTCGAGTCCGGCCGACTTGAGCTCGGCGATCACCTCAGCCACGCTGAGGCCGAACCGCTGGCTGAAGAAGACGATTTCTGACGGCGAGAACCCGTGGATGTGAATCGGATGATTCCGCTTGATGTACCGCATCAGCTCGAGATACCACTCGAACGGGATGTACGGGTTGTGGCCGCCCTGGAGCAGGATCTGGACGCCGCCGATGGCCCGGCATTCGTCGATCTTGGCGCCGATCTGCTCGTAGCTCAGCACGTACCCTTCGGCGTGCCGCGGCCGCCGATAGAACGCGCAGAACTTGCAATCGGCGACGCAGACGTTGGTGTAGTTGATGTTCCGATCGATGATGTAGGTGACCACGTTTTCCGGGTGCAGCCGCCACCGCTCGGCATCGGCCAGCCGGCCAAGTTCCAGCAGGTCGGCGCGCTGGTAGAGCTCGACGAGATCTTTGAACTCACTTGAAGTCCGGTCCACAACACTCATAACCACATCCGGTTAGGCGGCTGAGATAAACGAAAGTGATCCGTCCGGCACCACCCCGTCCTGGGCCAGCCGCCGGAAAAAGTCGGTGAGCCCGGCGAGGTGCCGGTAGGAAAGCGCGTAGTCCAGGTCGCCGAGATACGCCCGGCATACCGGTTCCGCAACGCCGGTAGCCGCGGCCGCATCGGCGGCCAGCTCATCGAGATGCTCGATTCCCCACGCGCGCGACTCGAGCAACGCCTGGTGAATCTGCCCGACGCCGGCGGCAGGCGCCTCCCGCCGAGCGGCCCAGACCGCGAAGACAAAGGGCAACCCGGTCCACGCTTTCCACTCGGCGCCGAGATCGATCTTGTAGGCGTAGGTCTGCTGTGCGGTCAGCATCAGCGCCGCGTCGCCGATCACCAGCACCGCCTCATGCGGGAACCCGCTGAGCGCGGCGAGATCGCCTGCCTCGGCGCGAACGGTGGCGAACCGCGGGGTAATTCCCCAGCGATGCCGGCAGAGCAATTCGAGCAGCAGGACCGACGTCCGAGACGATGCCGTCAGCAGAATCGTGCAGTCGGACAGCTCGGCGACCGGTCGGCGGGAGAACAGGGCGACGCTGTGGACCGGCCCGTCGCAGGTAATTGCCAGGTCGGGCAGCAGGTGATACGCCGCTGCATTGCGGGCGTACTCCACCGCGGAGACGACGCTCACATCCAGTTCGCCCGCCGCCAGAAGGTCGTTGAGATCGGCTGCGGTACCCGAGACGAGCTCCGCCGGCATCGAGACCAGCCCGCGATCTACCGCGCCGTAGACCGGGTAGCAGTTGATGTAGAAGATCCGTCCCAGGCGGAGCGGTTTCATGCGGCGGTGAACTGTTCGCGCACCGGCTGGTAGAGACTGTCCCGTTCCACCGGGCGGCGCCCCGCCCCGCGGATCAGCTCCACCAGGTCGCCGTACTGCATGTGCATCTGGGTTCGGGCGCCCGCCTCGTGATACACCCGCTCGTACACCACCGTACCCTCTACGTCATCGCAGCCGAAACTGAGCGCCACCTGCGAGAGGAACGGCGTGACCATGGGCCAGTGGGTCTTGATGTGCGGAATGTTGTCGAGGAAGAGCCGGCCGACCGCAATCGCCCGAAGGTCTTCGTAGCCGGTCGTGGCGGTGCCGGTGCGGCCCAGCTCTTCGCCCAGCTCGTTGTTGTCGGGGTGATAGGCCAGCGGGATATAGGTGAGGAATCCGCCGGTTTCATCCTGCAGCCGGCGCAGCATGTCGAGATGCTCGATCCGGTCGTCCACGGTTTCGACGTGCCCGTAAAGCATCGTGCAATTGGTGGGAATGCCGAGTTCGTGCGCCGTCCGGTGCACCTCGATCCATTCCCTGCCGGTCAGTTTACGTTCGGCAATCGTGGCCCGCACCGCGGTGCTGAACACCTCTGCTCCGCCGCCCGGCAGACTGGTGAGCCCCGCCTCCTTGAGCGCCAGCAGCACTTCGCGCGGGGTGGTCTTTTCGATCCGCGCCAGGTGAGCAATCTCGACCGCGGTGAGGGCTTTGACGTGCACGCCGGGGTGGCGCTCCTTGAGGCCGCGGATCAGATCGGTGTAATAGCTCAGCCGCAGCTTGGGATGGAGGCCGCCCACGATGTGAAACTCGCGGGTGGGCATTCCATGGGCGCGCTCCGCTTCCTGAAACGCCTCGTCCAGC
>DASSTY010000243.1:0-4792 GCA_035707585.1 Gemmatimonadales bacterium | reverse complement strand
GCGCCGTTGCCGCACACCAGCCGCGCCGCATGAGCAAGAATAGTCTCCGGTTCGCTCATTCGGCCAGGGCGCTCTGACGGGCCTTCGGCCAGAGCGCCGATTTCGGGACCTACGGTGACGAAACCGCGCTGCCGAAGCAGTTCGAGGTTGGCCTGAGTGGCGGGATGGGCATACATCGAGTCGTTCATCGCCGGCGCCAACAGCACCGGGCCGGTCCGCGCCAGCAGCATCGTGGTGAGGATGTCGTCGGCCAGCCCCTGTGCCGCATGCGCGATCAGGTTGGCCGTGGCGGGAGCAACCAGCAGCAGATCGGCCTCATGCGCCAGCCGCACGTGGGCCAGCGCCGTGCCGGGCTCCCAGAGCGAGGTGAGCACCGGGCGTCCGGTGAGCGCCTCGAAGGTGACCGGCCCGACGAACTCAGCGGCGCTCCGGGTCAGGACCACATCGACCCGAGCGCCCGCTTCAGTCAGCCGGCGGGCGAGAAAACAGCTCTTGTAGCTGGCGATCCCGCCCGACACGCCGAGGACGACGTGCCGGCCGTGCCACATCTCAGGCCTCGGAACGCCGCCGACGCAGCAGCTTGTACTGGAGCTCTCCGTCGACCAGCGACTCGAGCGCAGTGGTGGTCAGCTTCTCTTCGCGCTCGAAGCCGGCGTTCTTGGGAAACTCGTTGAGATAGCGGGCAAACTTGGCCGCGACCAGCACGCCGAGATACTTGTTGCCGGCATGCTCCGCGACTTCCGAGGGAGTGACGATCCGCATGACTGCTCCTAAGGTGAAAAATCAAACCCC
This sequence comes from Gemmatimonadales bacterium, assembly GCA_035707585.1. GTDB lineage: Bacteria > Gemmatimonadota > Gemmatimonadetes > Gemmatimonadales > GWC2-71-9 > DASSTY01. Next base: position 4,000 of record DASSTY010000243.1, on the reverse strand, counting down.
GGCTTCGCGCCGGATCTCTGCCAGGAGATCGCGCCGCAGCCGGTCGGTAAATCGCGACAGATCGGGTTGACGATCAACCCGCCGGATTTCGGAATCGATGATGGCGGCGACCTGTTCCACCGCCACGACCAGATCATCGTTCAGCACGGCGTAGTCGTACTCACTCACCGCCAGCAGCTCTTCCGCGGCGGTCCGGAGCCGCGCATGGAGGCCGTCATCGCTTTCGGTGCGCCGGCCCCGGAGCCGCTTGATCAGCACGTCGATTGATGGCGGCAGCACGTACACCAGCACCGAGTTTTCAAAGCAGGCCCGAATTTGCCGAGCGCCGGCGACTTCGATGTCCAGCACCACATGGCGCCCCGACCCCAGCACCCGTTCGACTTCGGCGCGGAGCGTGCCGTAGAGTTCGCCGTTGTACACCGCGTGCTCGAGGAACTCGCCTGCTTCAGCCCGGCGAAGAAATTCCGCCCGCGACAGAAAGTGGTAGTCCACGCCGTCGCGTTCCTTGGGCCGGCGCGGCCGGGTGGTGGCCGACACCGAGTAGCCGACATCGTCGCGCCCCTGCAGCAGCATGCGGGCGATGGTCGTCTTGCCGCCGCCGCTGGGCGACGAGAGAACCAGGAGGAACGGCTTCACTCCAAATTCTCGATCTGTTCCCGGAATTTCTCCAATTCTCCCTTCATCGCGATGACCTGCTGAGCGATTTCCGCGTCGTTGGCCTTCGCGCCCATCGTATTGACTTCGCGCCCCAGCTCCTGGGCCAGAAACCCGAGCCGCTTGCCGACCGGCTCATTGCCGCGCAGCGCTTGCCGACAGGCGGCGATATGCGCGCGGAACCGGACCAGTTCCTCGGTGATGTCGAGCTTGTCGGCCAGGAACGCCAGCTCCTGCGCCAGCCGCGCTTCGTCTATCGGGCGGCCATCGAGCAGCTCGCCGACCTGGGCCCGGAGCCGGTCGCGCTCGCGCACCAGGCGATCGGGTGCGCGCTTCGCAATGGCATCGGCGCCTTGCGCCAGCAGGTCGAGCCGATGCTGCAGCTCGACAGCGAGGGCCTCGCCTTCCCGCTGGCGCATGGCGCGGCACGCGGCGGCGGCCTCCGCCACGATCGGCTCGACCTCGGCCCAGGAAACCTCAACCGGCTCGCCAGCGGTTACCGAGAGCACATCCGGCTGCCGCGCGATCATCTCCAGCGTGACGCCGCCACCCAGCCCGAGAGCGACCTGAAGTTCGCGGAGCCGGTCGGCTACCGCCCGCGCCCGGTCCAGATCGAGGGTGAGGCCCGACGCGCCCGCCCCCTTCGGCGGTTCGAGCCAACGCCCATGCACCGTGACATGCCCCCGCTCGACGTCCTGGCGGAGCCGCTCCCTGAGTTCGCCCTCGAGGGGTGCGAGCTCATACGGGAGCTTGGGGGCGAAGTTGAAGAACCGATGGTTGACCGTCCGGATCTCCAGCCGCAGCCGCCCGCCGGCGACCGGGCCCTCCGCCGCTCCGAACCCGGTCATGCTGAGTGGCACGCGGTCCCCTCCCCGGTTCTGACAAAGTCTGGAAAGCTATATCGTTGGGGCACTTCGGCGCCAGTGGCTCGAAGGGCTCTCAATTCAGGAAATCCCACCGGAATCCGATCGAATTGCCCAGCGACGGAATGGCGACCCCCGGGACGTAACCCTTCAGCGATCGCGAGAGATTGATCTGATCGACGTAGAACACCAGGTTGCCCAGCCGGAGCTGAATCAGAGTGCGGAAGAACGTCGCCGCCGGCAGTGCGATCGGCGCACCGGTGCCGTCGGTGCCGATGATCCCGTCGCTCCAGTTCTCCAGGGTACCCTGCAGCTTGAGTTCCAGCGTCCCGCTGGGGAAGGTCCGGAGAAAGCGAGAGCGAATCGCGGCGGTTGCCAGGAGATGCTTTGGCGGAAGCCCCGCGATTGAACCGCTGGTGGGATCGGCGTAGCTGGCCGACAGCGAAAGCCAGTTGAGCGGCGAGAGGTGGCCGGAGAGGGTAAGCCAGTTGGTTTGCGGTGATGCGCTGATCGCCGGAATCCGGTTGAACGGCTGGAAGGCGACCGGCGCAAACGCGCTGGTTCTGCTGAGCGCCGCATCTACACCGAGCTGGCGGAATTCCAGACCGGCGTGCGCGGAGAGATCGGTGATGCTCTGGGCCGGTTGATCGAGCAGCGCCGGAGCGCTCACGACCTTGCCGACCCGGGCACTGCCGCCGATTCGCAGGCCCGCCGGCAGCCGGAGGCCCAGGCGCCCCGCCACCCAGCGGCTGCTGCGGCCGCCATCGTGGTGCTGAAAGGCCCCTTCAACATCCATGCTGAAGATGCCGACCGGAGTCCAGCCGCCGTTGGCGCGGAGATCGAGCGGCGTGCGGTCGCTCCGGTAAAACCCCTGAAGCTGTGCGCCGAGCGTGGGAGTCCGCACGGCGCCGACCACGCCCGCCTGGGTAATCTGCTGGGAGATTCCCCCACCCTCCCAACTGCTCCGCGATACGATCAGGTCGGCCCGCGGACCGAGCCCGTCATCCCGCTTCTGGAGATAGCCCCGAAGGGTGAGGTCGCTCCGCCGACCTTTTTCCGGCAGCTCCAGCGTGTCGGCTCCCGAGAGAAAAGCTTCTCGCCGGGGATGATTCGAGAGCGATTGCACCACCACGCCGGCATGGGGTGAGATGCGCCAACTCCCCTGAACCCGGATCTGGGTATTGCGATAGTTGCTGTTGGTGCCGCTCAGCGTCGGTGCGTTGAGATAGTCGGCCGCGAGCGCGTAGCCGAATCCGGAGGTGAACTGCCGCTCGAGGATCGCCTGATAGCGCGCCATTCCGTTGGTGCCCTTGGCGAATCCGATCCGTGAATGCGGCGCCAGCCGATCCTGCCGCGTCGTGTACAACCGAACGCGGAGGTGACCGGGCCAGCGATCGACCTCCACTCGTTCCAGAAAGCTGAGCGAGAAGAGTGCTGGGTCTACCGCCGTGCTGTCGGGACCGACCGGCAAGTAGGGGACGCCATCGATTTCGTAGGAGACCGACCCCGCGCCTCGGCCTTCGAAGTTGGGAAGCTCGGGGCGGCCCAGCCATCCGCCGCGCCAGAGATAGAGTCCCGGCACCCGCGAAAGCAGGTCGCCCACCGTTTCCGCACCCGACCAGTCGAGCGAGTCGCGGTCGAATACCAGCCGGCTGCCGGCCGGTCCCGGGGGCGCTTCGCCCAATCGCGAGACCACCGGAAGGACGGTGCTCTCTTCGTCGGTGGCGGCGATGTACTGCGCGGTCTCTGCCGCCCGCGCTGAATCGGCGGCGATGGAATCAGCCCGAATGGAATCGGCCGCGGAGACCGGTGCTGCGGTGGTGTCCTGGACTTGCGCCTTGGCGGGGCGGGCAGACAGCACGACGACGGCGGCCACCAGGGCCGCCGTCAATCCGTTCCACCGCGCGCGGCCGAGCCGGCGGTTCAAGCCGCTACCCCGCACGTCCAAGCACGAATTCGGCAAAGAGCCGCGCACCGACACCCGTCGGCCCCTTGACCCGGGTCGGGTCGTCACGATCGGAATACGCCGTGCCGGCGATGTCCAGATGAACCCAGGGATAGCCCTCGACGAACTCACGGAGAAACCAGCCGGCGGTGATGCTGCCGGCGGGCCGGCCGCCGCTGTTCTTCACGTCGGCAATGTCGGATTTGATCAGGTCGCGATACTCATCGTACAGCGGCAGCGGCCACGCGCGCTCGCCGGCGCGTTCACCCGCCGCCTGAACTTCGGCCAGGAGCTCGTCATCGGTGCCCATGATTCCGGTGGCGGTGTGACCAAGTGCGATCACCATCGCTCCGGTGAGCGTGGCCGCGTCGAGCACGCAGGCCGGCTTGAAGCGCCGCGCGTACGACAACGCATCGCAGAGGAGGAGCCGTCCTTCGGCATCGGTGTTGACGACCTCGATGGTCTTTCCGAAATGGCTCTTGACCACGTCGCCCGGCCGATAGGCCGTACCGCTCGGCATGTTCTCCGCACTGGGGAC
>DASSTY010000242.1:0-3599 GCA_035707585.1 Gemmatimonadales bacterium | reverse complement strand
GCATCGAGTCTGCTGAACCCCGCTCAGCGTGAGCGATTCGCCGCCGATGTACGAGCGGACTACGATGCACTGCGCCGCGAGCGCGAAGGCGTTCAGCGGGTGGCGCCTCGGCTCCCGATTGCGGCGGCGCGCGAAAACCGGCTGAAGATCGACTGGAGCAGCAGCATTCCGCCCGTGCCGCAGGTGCGCGGGGTGCAGGAGCTCCATCAGTATCCGCTCCGTGAACTGGTGGAGCGAATCGACTGGACCCCGTTCTTCCAGACCTGGGAGTTAAGTGGTCATTACCCGGCGATTCTCGAAGACGCCGAAGTCGGGCCGGCAGCCCGTGCGCTCTTTCAGGATGCTCACCGGCTGCTGGAGCGGATCGTCTGCAACAACCTGCTCGAGGCGCGCGCCGTCTTTGGCTTCTGGCCGGCCAACAGCGTGGGCGACGACATCGAGCTGTACCTGGACGACGATCGAACCCAACCGCTGGCGACCTGGCGCACCCTGCGGCAGCAGGGGCCCAAGACCGGAGACCGCCCCAATCTCGCTCTGGCCGATTACGTGGCGCCCAGCGACAGCGGGCGGGCTGATTTCGTCGGCGCCTTCGCGGTGACCGCAGGGATCGGACTCGATCGGCTGATCGCCCAGTTCCGCGCCGACCACGACGACTACAGCGCGATCCTGGCGGAGTCGCTGGCAGACCGGCTCGCGGAGGCGTTTGCCGAGCGGCTGCACGAGCGCGTGCGGCGCGAGTTCTGGGGTTATGCGCCGAACGAAGCGCTCGACAACAACGATCTGATCCACGAAGCGTACCAGGGGATTCGCCCTGCTCCCGGCTATCCCGCCTGCCCCGACCACACTGAGAAGCAGACGATCTTCGCGCTGCTCGATGCCGAAGCGCGGATTGGCATTCATCTGACCGAAAGCTGCGCCATGCTGCCCGGGTCGTCTGTCAGCGGGTACTACTTCTGGCGGCCGGAAGCGCGCTACTTCGGGGTCGGCAAGATCGAGCGCGATCAGGTCGAGGACTACGCCCGGCGCAAGGGAATATCGGTCGCCGAGGCGGAGCGCTGGCTATCACCCAATCTGGCGTACGCGCGGAGCTGAGATGCCGACGCTATCCGACCTGATCAGCGATGGGCGGGTTCATGTTTTCGATGGCGCGATGGGAACGCTGCTGTATCAACGCGGCGTCTTCCTCAACGTGTGCTACGATGAACTGAGCGTCCGCCAACCCGATCTGGTGCGCGACATTCACCGGAGCTACGTCCGTGCCGGCGCCGAAATCCTGGAAACCAATACCTTCGGCGCCAACCCGTTCAAGCTGGCCTCGCACGGGTTAGCCGCGGAAACCGAGCGGATCAACAGTACCGCCGCCGAGCTGGCGCGCGATGCCGCCGGCGGCCGCGCTTCGGTTGTCGGCGCGATCGGGCCGCTCGGCGTGCGGATCGAACCGTTCGGCGAAACTGCCGTATCGGAAGCGCGCGACGCGTTCATGGTACAGGTGCGGGGGCTGCTGGCCGGCGGGGTTGACGGATTCGTGCTGGAGACGTTCAGCGATCTGGCCGAGCTGCAGGCGGCGCTGGAAGCGGTGCGGCAGCTCTCCGATCTTCCGGTCGTGGCACAGATGACCGTGGGCACCGATGGCAAGACCCATTACGGTACTGAGCCGGCGGCATTCGGCCCGGCGCTCGAGCGGCTCGGTGCCGAGGTGATTGGCGTCAATTGTTCCGTCGGGCCGCATGGAGTGCTGGAAGCGGTCGAGGCGCTCCGCGGAGTAGTATCCAGACCCATTTCGGCCCAGCCCAACGCCGGGCTGCCGCGCAGCGTCGGCGACCGCAAAATCTACATGGCGAGCCCGGAATATGTGGCGAGCTACGCTCGCCGCATGGTCGAAGCCGGGGCTCGATTCGTGGGAGGGTGCTGCGGCACCACTCCCGAGCACATCAAGGCGATCGTCGGATTCGTCCACAGCGTGTCGCCCCGGCACGTCCACCGCGCGAGCGGCGGCCAGCCGCTGGTACCGGCGGTCGACCCGGTGCCGCTGGCGGAGCGGTCGCGGCTGGGCGCGCGGCTCGCCGCCGGCGAATTCGTCACGACGGTTGAAATCGTCCCGCCCAAGGGAATCGACCCCGCTCCGATGTTCGCGCAGGTGCGCGAACTCAAGGCAGCCGGTGTCGACGCGGTGAACGTCCCCGACGGGCCGCGCGCGCAGAGCCGAATGGGCGCCCTCCTTGCCGGGCTGATGATTCAGCACGAGGTGGGGCTGGAGCCGGTGGTTCATTACGCCTGCCGCGACCGCAACCTGCTGGGCATGCTGTCGGACCTGCTCGGCGCGGCGGCCAGCGGGCTCCGAAATCTGCTCATCGTTACCGGCGATCCCCCCAAGATGGGCCCCTACCCCGATGCCACCGCCGTGTTCGACATCGACTCGATCGGGCTCACCAATCTGGTGGCTCGGCTCAACCGGGGGCTCGATCCCGGCGGCAACCCGATTGGTGCGCCAACCCGCTTCGTCATCGGCGTCGGCGTCAATCCCACCGCGGTGGACAGCGAGCGGGAGCATCGGCGGTTTGCCTGGAAGGTCGAGGCGGGGGCCGAATTCGCGGTCACCCAGCCGGTGTTCGATCTGGACCAGCTCGACGCGTTTCTCAAGCGAACCGAGAGCTTTCGAATCCCGGTAATCGCCGGGATCTGGCCGCTGGTATCGCTGCGCAATGCGGAGTTCCTGGCCAACGAGGTGCCCGGCGTCTCGGTCCCGACGGCGGTGCTGGACCGGATGCGCCGGGCCAGCGATCGGGGGAAGGAGGCCGCGCTGGCTGAAGGAGTCGCCATCGCGCGGGAAATGCTGGCCGCGGTGCGGCAGCGGGTCCGGGGGGTTCAGGTGGCGGCGCCGTTGGGGCGGGTTCCGGTGGCGCTGGAAGTGCTGGATTCGGTGGTCGTTGAACGGGATGCGCTGCGACAGTATACTCCCGCCCAATAGCCACGGAATCACCCGAACCGCCGGCCAATGCCGCCGGCCGGAGCCCCGATGCCAGACACCGCCGCCGCTGCCCAGCCGCTCACCGTGCTCTCCGACGAGGAGACGATGTTCCGCGACGCGGTGCGCGAGTTCGCCCTCTCCGAAATCGCGCCCCATGTGAGCGAGATGGACGAGCGCGGAGCGTTCATCCCCGAACTGATACCGCGGTTCTTCGAGCTCGGCCTGATGGGCATCGAGGTACCAGAGCAGTGGGGCGGCACTGCCGGCACGATTTTCATGGCGGTGCTCGCCATTGAAGAACTGGCACGGGTTGATGCCTCGGCCGCGATTTACGTCGACGTCCACAACACCCTGGTCAACAACTGCCTGCTGCACTGGGCCAACGACGAGCAGAAGGCCCGCTACTTCCCCCGGCTCACCGAAAATCTGCTGGGTGCCTTCGCGCTGTCCGAACCGGCCAGCGGAAGCGACGCGTTCGCCCTGGAGACGCGGGCCGAAGACAAGGGTGACCACTGGGAGCTGACCGGGCGCAAGTTCTGGATCACCAACGGCGCCGAGGCCGGGTTTTATATCGTCTTCGCCAACACCGACTTTTCGCGCGGTTATAAGGGAATCACCGGATTTCTGGTGG
>DASSTY010000241.1:0-4293 GCA_035707585.1 Gemmatimonadales bacterium | reverse complement strand
TAGAATCGATGCCGAGCTGGCCGGCGTCGGCTCGGCCCCAGCACAGAGCCTGGCCCGAGAGAATCCGGCAGGCATGATGCCCGCCAACCGAGAACGTCGTTGGGTTGCTCGACGGCGAAGGCCCGGACGGTCCGGTGTTGTCGTTACAGGCGGACAGCAGAAGTGCAGCTGAGGATGCTATCAGTGGGATGATCGGAGCGCGGCGCATGAGACCCTCTGGCGTGGGACGCTATCATTGTGACGTCCCTCCAACCACCGGTCCCACATTCGCGATTATTCGGTGTGGCGATACGGTACCTCGACCACCATTCCGTCCCTCGCCACCACGGTATTCGGAAACACGGCCTTCGCCTCGGCCAGCAGCTCGGGCGCGTCGCGGGTGTAGCGCTGGCTGATATGGGTCAGCACCAGCCGATCCACCCCGGCTGCGATCGCCACCTGGGCCGCCTCCGCCGCAGTAGAGTGACCGGTCTCCCGGGCACGGCCCCGCTCTTCACTTCCGAAGGTGGCTTCATGGATCAGGAGGTCGGCGCCATCGGCTGCCACCACCACCGAATCGGTCGGCCGAGTGTCGCCGGTGTAAACCACCTTGCGCCCGGGCCGGGGCGGACCGACCAGCTCCGCATGGCCGATCACACGACCGTCAGGCAATTGGACCGATTCCCCGCGATGGATCCTGCCCCAGAGCGGACCTTCGGGGATGCCCAGCGCCCGGGCACGTTCGGGATCGAATCGCCCCAGCCGATCATGCTCCACCAGGGCGTAGCCCACACTTTCGGCGCGATGCTCGGTGGGAAAGACCACCATTTCGTAATCGCCCCGCTGCAGCCGGTCGCCCGGGCTCACTTCGACGATGTCCACCGGGAAGCGGGTCCGGTCGCCACCCAGCAATACATGGGCGTTGAGGATGCGGGCGGCACCTTTCGGCCCGTAGAGCGTTACCGGCGCGGTCCGGTCCTGCAGGCCCAGCGTGCGAAGCAGGCCCGGGACGCCCAGGACATGATCGGCGTGATAGTGGGTAAAGAAGATGTCGCGAAAGGTGAAGCTCACCCCGTAACGCATCATCTGCCGCTGGGTGCCTTCGCCGCAATCGAGCAGCATCGTCTCGCCTTCGCGCACCAGCGCCAGTCCCGACACATTGCGGTCGAGACTCGGCACGGCGGCGCCGGTCCCCAGAAAAGTGACCGACAACATCGCCGCTAGAAAACCTGGACGGGAACGTTGACCTGGATCTTGCCCGGACTCTTCCTGAGCTCGGCCACCAGCGAATCGAGCTGCGCGGTCATGCCTACCAGGTTGTGATAGAGCGTGCTGTCGGCGGCGAGCTTGCCGAGGGTGCCCTGGCCATGCGTCATCCCGGCGAGCAGCGTGTCCAGCCGAGCCGAGGTGACCGCCAGCTGCGCCATCATGGCCGAGGTGTTGGAGGTGAGCGTGTCGACCCGGCGCATGGTGGCGCCGAGGCTGGGACTGGCCAGCACGCTGTCGAGCCGCACGGAGAGCTGCTGCAGCGCCGCCATCGTCTGGGTGGCCTGGGTCGTGGTGGCCGGCAGCCGGTCGGCCATGGTGCTGGTGAGCCGCTGCAGCGACTGGAGCATCCCGTGCAGATCATCGGCGGTGCGCTGGTTGATGATCATTTCGAGATTGGCCATCAGGGTGTCGGCTCGGCCCGCCAGCACCGCCGCACGGTCGGCGAGACCGGTCGCCTGATACCCCTCGATGATGGCCGTGTCGGGAAGCGGCTGCGGCGCCTTGCCGGGATCGAAGATCACCGCGTAGTCGCCCACCAGACTGACCGATTCGATCGTGGCGCTGGCGTCGGTCCGCGGCTGGATCTTGTCGGGCAGACTGATCGTCACCAGCACGTTGCCCACGCCGCGGAAAACGATCTCTTCCACCTTGCCGACCTGGACACCGGATACCCGCACCGGCGATGCCGATTTGAGTCCGCTGGCATCGGCAAACCGGATTCGCACCTCGTTGCCGTGGCGGAAATCCTGGCCGCTCAGCCACATCGTGCCGAAGACGAACACCAGAATGGCGATGATGACCAGGGTGCCGACGGTCACTTCCCGGGAATAACGCAGGTCCATTAGCGGCTCAGGCAGCGAAGGATGGGTTGTCGAAGTCGCGCTCGAGGAATTCCTTCACCTTGGGGTTGTCCGAGGCGAGAAATTCCTTCGGGGTGCCCTGCATGACGATCTTGCCCTCACTCAACAGCGCCAGCCGGTCGGCGACACGGAAGGCGCCCCGCACGTCGTGCGTCACCATGATCGAGGTGACACCCAGTTCCTGATCGAGCCGCTTCACCAGGCCGTCGATGATGTCGGCGTTGACCGGATCGAGCCCCGATGTGGGTTCATCATACAGCAGATATTTGGGCGCGCCGGCGATGGCGCGCGCAATTCCTACTCGCTTCCGCATCCCGCCCGACAGCTCGGCCGGGAATTTTTCGATCACGTCCGGATTGAGGTTCACCAGCCGGATGCACTGATCTACCCGCTGATGGGCATAGTCCAGATCGTTGAACTTATCCTCGTCGATGATGCCGAGGCGGACGTTTTCGAACACGTCCATGGAATCGAACAGCGCTCCGTTCTGAAAGACGTATCCGATCCGCGACCGCAGCTCCGAAAGCTCTTTCCGCGACAGCGTCGCCACGTTCTTGCCGTCGACGGTGACCGTCCCGGCGTCGGGCTTGATCAGCCCGATGATATGCTTGAGGAGCACGCTCTTGCCGGTGCCGGAGGGCCCCAGGAGCGCCATTGTCTCGCCGTCCTGCACCTCGAAGTCGACACCATCGAGCACCACGTGGTTGCCGAACCGCTTCTTGACCCCGTGCAGTGCGATCATTGGTTGAGCAGCAGCCGGGTCAGAATCGTATCCAGCAGCAGGATCAGCACCGAGCTCGAGACCACCGCCGTCGTGGTGGATTTGCCGACGCCTTCGGCACCCTGCTGGGTGTTGAAGCCCATGTAGCAGGAGATGATGGTGATGGACCCCGCGAAGAAGAACGATTTGATGACCGAGTAATAGGCGTCCCACGGGCGCCAGTACGATTGGGCGCCGTAGATGAAATCGGCGTTGGTAACCGGCAGTACCGCCTTGACCGAAATCCACCCGGCGGCGATGCCGGTGAGATCGGCCAGGATGGTGAGCGCCGGGATCATCAGAAGCCCCGCGAGCACCCGCGGAATCACCAGGTGCGACGAGGGCGAGCGACCCAGACTTTCCAGCGCATCGATCTGCTCGGTGACCCGCATGGTGCCCAGCTCCGCCGCATAGCGCGCTCCGATCCGCCCGGCCAGAATCAGGGCGGTGAGTACCGGCCCCAGCTCCAGGATGATCGACGAGACCACCAGCGTACCGACCACGTAATAGGGAATGCTGCCGGTGAACTGGTAGCCGGTCTGGAGTGCCGTGACCGCGCCGGCGAAGGCGGAGATCAGGAGAACGATGAAGAGGCTGCCGATGCCGATATTCCAGGCCTCGTCCACCATGCGAGGCCACCAGATCCGGACCTCGGTCAGCCCCTTGATGGCATCGAGGACGAAAAATGTCAGCCGCCCGACGTGCGAGGTGCCGTCGAGCACGAGCTGCCCGGTCAAGCGCCGGATATCGTATGTGCCAGCGGCCATTGGCGTTGGGCTCCGGATAAATGAGGCGACCCACTTAGGGCCGGGCCGCCGCCGCTGTATCTTGCCCTGCCATGCCCCGCAAGTCTAGTCCTCGCATCCCGCCGAACGGCGCCGAGTTTCGCCGCCGGCTGCTCCGGTGGTTCCGTCGCCATGGGCGCGATCTCCCCTGGCGGCGCACCCGCGACCCCTACCACGTGCTGGTGTCGGAGTTCATGCTGCAGCAGACGCAGGTGAGCCGGGTCGAGGAATTCTACGGGCGATTTCTGGAGAGCTATCCGACCATCCGCCATCTGGCCAAGGCCCCTCCGGCGGCGGTACGCGAGAGCTGGAATGGCCTGGGGTATTACCGCCGCGCCGCCAACCTCCACAACCTGGCGCGCACCGTCGTGGATCAGCACGGGGGAGTGATTCCGTCAGACCCGGCGGAACTGCTGACACTCCCCGGTGTGGGCCGCTACACCGCCGGTGCCGTGGCCAGCTTCGCGTACGAGCGGCCGGCGGCCGCGGTCGACACCAACGTAGCGCGGGTGCTGCGCCGAGTTTTTCACCCGCGGGCCCGCGGCGCCGGCGGCGAGCGAAAGCTCTGGGCCACCGCCACCGCCCTCCTCCCCCGCCGCGGGCCCACCGCCTGGGCGTTCAATCAGGCCGTCATGGAACT
>DASSTY010000240.1:0-2224 GCA_035707585.1 Gemmatimonadales bacterium | reverse complement strand
GATATCACCGGCGGGAGAAAGCCGTAATGAAAAGAACCGAGCGGTCCTGGTACGCGGCGTTATCGAGTCGCCGGCACCACCAGAACCACTCGGCCCCGAACTACCGCAGCGTTACTCTACCGTAACCGACTTGGCCAGATTGCGCGGCTGGTCCACATTGCACCCGCGCGCCACCGCCACATAGTACGCCAGCAGCTGCAGCGGAATGCTGGTGAGCATCGGCGTCAGGAGATCCAGTGTCTCGGGAATCGGGAACACGGCGTCGGCCAGGCGTTCGATTTCGCCGTCGGTGCCCGAGGTGATCGCGATGACCTTCCCGCCGCGCGCCTTCACCTCTTCGATGTTGGACACGATCTTGGAATGCACCGCGTCGCGCGGGGCGATGAACACCACCGGCATGTTCTCGTCGATCAGCGCGATGGGCCCGTGCTTCATCTCCGCCGCGGGATAACCCTCCGCGTGGACGTAGCTGATTTCCTTGAGCTTGAGCGCGCCTTCCAGCGCCACCGGGAAATTCACCCCCCGGCCCAGATACAGCGCGTTGGTGGCGCTGCCGAGGAACTGCGCCGCCAGCCGTTCGAGTTCCGGCGCACGATCGAGGATCGAGTTCATCTGGCCGGGCAGCGCCTGGAGCGCGTTGATGAACTCCCGGCCCTGGAGAATGCTGAAGTTGCGGAGCCGGGCCAGCCGCAGCGCCACCAGCGCCAGCGCCGCCACCTGGCTGGTAAACGCCTTGGTGCTGGCGACGCCCACCTCGGGGCCGGCGTGCAGATAGATGCCGCCGTCTACCTCGCGCGCAATGGTGGAGCCCACCACGTTCACCAGCCCGATGGTGCGGGCGCCGCGCTGCTTGGCTTCGCGAATGGCGGCCAGGGTGTCGGCGGTTTCGCCCGACTGCGAGATCCCGATCACCAGCGTCCCGGCGTCGACCACCGGATTGCGGTACCGGAACTCCGAGGCGTACTCCACTTCCACCGGAATCCGCGCCAGCTCTTCCAGCATGTACTCGCCGATCAGCGCCGAGTGCCAGGAGGTGCCGCAGGCGGTGATGATGATCCGCTCCACCTGCTGCAGCTCGTCATCGCTCAGGTTGAGGCCGCGCAGACGGGCGGTGCCTTCTTCCTCGAGCAGGTGGCCGCGAAGGGTGTTGCAGAGACTTTCCGGCTGCTCAAAAATTTCCTTGAGCATGAAATGGGCGTGGCCGCCCCGCTCTACCATCGCCAGATCCCAGTCGATCTGATTGACCGGCTTGCTGATCCGGGTGGTCTGGAGGTTACGAATCCGGTACCCCTCGCGGGTCAGCACCGCCATCTCGCCGTCGTCCAGGTACACCACCGAGCGGGTGTGCTCCAGCAGCGGCGAAGCATCCGACGCCACGAACCATTCGTTTTCTCCCACACCGACCAGCAGGGGAGATCCCTTGCGGGCGGCCACCAGCACGTCGGGTTCATCTTCGGCGATGATGGCGAGCCCGTAGGCGCCGTCGACATCGCGCAGCGCGGCGGCGACGGCCTCTTCCAGGTTGCCCTGGTAGAGCTCGCCGACCAGATGAGCCAGCACTTCGGTGTCGGTTTCAGAGGTGAACTTGTGGCCCCGCTGAATCAGGGCCTTCCGAATGGCGCCGGAGTTTTCGATGATGCCGTTGTGAATGACCGCGATGCGGCCCGACTGATCGGTATGGGGATGGGCGTTGGGAGTGGTAGGCGCGCCGTGGGTGGCCCAGCGGGTGTGGCCGATCCCGAGCGTGCCGGTGGGGGCCCGCTCAGCGAGCTGCTGCTCCAGGGCTGCGAGCTTGCCGGCCGCCTTGACGACCTTGAGCCCGGTGCCGTTGACTACCGCGATGCCCGCCGAGTCGTACCCGCGGTACTCGAGACGACGAAGCCCATCTACCAGAATGCCCGCCACCTGGCGCGGCCCGATATATCCGACGATTCCGCACATCCGTCCCTGACTCCCTCACCGCAAAAGTTCCTGGCCCGCCGCCACCAGCGCATTCGCTTCGGCCTCGGTGGGCGCCTCCGCAATGAACCGAACGATCGGCTCGGTTCCGGAGGGCCGCACATGCAGCCAGCGATCGCGCCATGCCAGGCGAAGCCCGTCACGATCATCGACCGTCGCGTCTGGAAAGCGCCGCCTGAGCCCGGCGTAGAGGGGATCCAACGCCGGTCCGCGGGCCCCCTTCGCCTTGACGATATGATATTGGGGGTGAGCCGCGACCAACTGG
>DASSTY010000239.1:0-5450 GCA_035707585.1 Gemmatimonadales bacterium | reverse complement strand
CCCTGCCGGTCGAAGCACCTTCCCGCAGACAGTTCATGCTGAAGATCTGAACCGCCGGCGTTCTCCACCCTACGAATTTGCGGGGCGAGTCCTGATGGCTCGCCCCGATTACTTGGCTCCCTGCCACATCGCACGGCTGCTGCCGCCGGTCTCGCCTGTCGGGATTGCGCGCCGGTTTGCGTAACCATCTAAGGAGGCCGCGGCCCGCGCGGCCACCCTCATCATCCAGATCTGGAGGTTCCCATGTTCGCGAAAGAGGCTGCCCGTCGAGCGGCTTTCGTGTCGGCCATGCTGCTGATGATCGGGCTCGCCGCATGCGGTGACGACGACCCGACCTCGCCGCAGGAAGAGCAACTCGCCAAGCTGCGGGCCGCCGTCCTGCCATTCCACGATCTCACGTCGGCGCAACAGGCCGGGTACACCGTGGTGGTGGCGCACCCCACCAGCGGGGCGACCTGCATCAGCGATCCTCAGCTCGGCGCGATGGGCATCCATTATCTCAATACCGCGCTGGTGGACGACACCGTGATCGTCACGCAGCCCGAGCTGATGATCTACGAACCGCAGGAGGATGGGACGGCAAAGTTCGTCGCGGTGGAGTACATCATTCCGTTTTCAATCCGTGGCGAAGATCAGCCGGCACCGACGCTGTTCGGAGAGACGTTCAAGCAAAACGAGACCTTCGGGGTGTGGGCGCTGCACGCGTGGGTCGGAGAGGACAATCCGAGCGGAACGTTCTCGGACTGGAACCCCGACGTGTCCTGCGCCAACGCGCAGTAGCCACCGCGCAGGCGAGAAAGTTATCGCAGGGAATCGGCCAACGCGGTGGCCTGCAGAGTCAGCGGACTGGCAGGCCCCGCACCGATCGCAAGAGCAGTGACCGCAGCGCGCACGTAATGCCGGGCGCTGTCTGGGACACCCTGGGCGGCGAACGCCCGGGCCGCCAGCAAATTGGCCTGGCCACGGTCGGCGCTGCGGAATTCGACCAGCGAGTCCGACAGCTCCAGCTCGCGAAGCTGCTGCACCGAAGCAAGTGCCTCGGCTGCTTGTCCGCGGCTGAGCGCAATCTCGGCCAGGGTGACCAACGGCGGCCGGGATGCCGGGGTCCGCCGCCCACTGAAGAATCCGTCTTCCTGGAGCACCGCCGTGAATTCGCGAACGGCCGTCGCGGTATCGCCGGCGGCGAGCGCGATGGTGGCGCTGGCGTAGAGACTGTCACGCTTCACCGGCTTGCCCTCCCGCCGCGCCAGTGCCAGCATGTTGGCGAATGCGGCACGCGCTTCGGCGACCCGCCCCAGACGGGCGTCCGCACGCGTGAGCCCCAGCATCGCGCGCCGCTCGACTTCCACCACCCCGTCGGCCCGCGCCGATGCCGCCGCAACCTCGAACCAATAGGCGGCTGAATCCATCGGGCCAACCATGAGCCATTGGTTGGCGTAGTTGAATCCGATCACCGGATGAACTCCGCCGGTCGGGTCGGCTTTACGGGTCGCCTCCAGCAGGTCGCGAGTGATGTCGAGTGCCTCGCGCCGCTCACCGCGCTGGACCAGCAGGTTAGCCAGATCGTTGTCTACCGAGGCCGCTGGAAGACTCCCGCCCAATCCCAGCCGGATCAAGTCGGCGCGGCTGGCCTGGTCGAGCGCGATCGCTTCGCGCACCCGGCCAACCGATCGCAGGTAGTCGGCCAGCTCCGCACGCATCACCGAGTACTGCAGCGTCCCGTTGCCGCCCGCTGCATCGAGAGCGTTCAGTCCGGCGCGCGCCAGCGCGATTGCGCTGTCGGTCTGCTCGGCGGCGAATTGAACCCGGGCGGCCGGCACCAGACAGGCCGCTCGAACATCCGGCGCGGCATGGCCCAGTCCTCCGGCCAGCCGATCGGCCCGCTCCAGCTCACGTCGTGCCGAATCGGTATGCTGGAGGTCAGTGTGATAGGTGGCGAGGGCGCAGGCCAGGGTGGTCCGAATGCCGATCTCGGGAGACCGACCGGCAGCTGAGTCTGCCCGCGCCAGAAGCTGCCGCTCCTGAGGGCGAAGTTCGAGTTCGCCGTAGCGGTCGGCAAACTGGAGGAGAAGCTCGGCATGCAGCCGGGGGTTCGGCGGCGGCCGTCGCGCCAGCAGCTCGACGCCGCGGTCGAGTAGTGCGTGGAGCGACAGCGGTGTGGTCGCCACTTGTGAGAGAAGGGCCGACTGGAAGTCGCTGATTGCC
The DNA here is from genome assembly GCA_035707585.1 of Gemmatimonadales bacterium. GTDB lineage: Bacteria > Gemmatimonadota > Gemmatimonadetes > Gemmatimonadales > GWC2-71-9 > DASSTY01. Next base: position 3,245 of record DASSTY010000239.1, on the reverse strand, counting down.
TCAGCGCGGTGGAACTGGAACGTCGCTTCGTCGCGCTGTCGCCGCGCGAGCCACATCTGCTTCCACGTCACCACCGTCGCACCAACCAGCATGAGAGCGATGGCGGCCCCGACAGCGACCGCGGCGCGATGCCGCTGGAAAAACTTGCCGGCCCGGTATGCCCGCGAATCGGGACGGGCAGCCACCGGCTCTCGGCGAAGGTATCGGCCGAGGTCGTCGGCCAGCGCGCTCGCTGTGGCGTAACGATCGGCGGGAGATTTCTTCAGCGCCCTGGCGAGAATGTTGTCGAGATCGCCGGCGTAGCGTCGGCGGAGCCGCTCCACCGAACTGCTCCGGGTTGCCGATTCATCGCGAGTGATCGCGCCGCTCAAACGGCCCGGCTCCAGTTCCACCAGATCCTTCAACTGCTCCGCGGTGGTGCGTGCAGTCGCGCTGGTCGGGTGCCGGCCGGCAAGCAGGAGATACAACAGCACCCCCATCGCGTACACGTCAGTGGCCGGAGTTACCGCGCCGCCGGTGACCTGTTCAGGCGCGGCGAACTCGGGCGTGAGCGCTGTGCCGCCCGCCGCTGTCAAAGTGGATGGGCCGGCCAGCGCCGAATCGTCGCCCAGCGGTTTGGCGATTCCGAAATCCAGCAGCTTCACGGTGCCGTCGCCGGTGACCAGGATATTCGAGGGCTTGAGGTCGCGGTGAACGATCAGGTTGGCGTGGGCGTGCGCGACCGCGGCGAGCACGTCGAGGACGAGGCGGATCCGCGCCTCCGGCCCGAGCCGCAGCCGGTCGCAGTAGTGGTCGATCCGCTCTCCGTCGACCCACTCGAGCACCAGATACGGCTGGCCGCCGATCGTAATACCGGCATCGAGCAGGCGCGCCACGTTCGGGTGATGGAGCTGGGCCAGTGCGGTGCCCTCGCGCCGGAATCGCTCGAAGCCGACCGGGTCGAGCAGTGCCAGCTTGAGGAGTTTGACCGCAACCAGCCCCTCGAACCGCCCGTCGCTCCGGCGGCCCAGCCAGACCGTGCCCATCCCGCCCTGGCCAAGCGGGCGCTCCAGCCGGTAGGCCCCGACCAGCTGGCCTGCCAGCCCCGGCGTCGACGGCAGTTCGGAGGAGCCGGCGTCGAGCACGAACCCGCGCTCGGCCAGTTCACCCTCGCTGGCGAGCAGTCGTTCGATATCGGCTGCCTGATCCGGGTCGGCACCCCGGAGTTGGTCAAGCCACTCGGCTCGCTCATCCGGTGACAACTCGAGCACCTGGTCCAGCAGTGCGCTGAGCCTCGCCAGTTTTTCCCGCGATGAATCAGCCATGGTGCCTCATTCGCCAATGGCGCGTCAGCGTTCCTGCAGGATGCTGTGCAAGAGGAGGCGGGCCTTCCGCCAATCGCGTTGGACGGTGCGCTCGGAGAGTCCGCGCAGCTCGGCGATTTCGGCGAAGGAGAACCCGCAGAAGAAATGGAGATCGACCAACTGGGCGAGATCGGAATCGGCCGCGGCGAGCTGGTCGAGCGCGGAGCCGAGCTCGGAGAGTGAGGGCTGCTCGGGCGCGGCGGCATGGACGTCATCGGCCACCGGCATCAGCTGGAATTCCCCGCCCCGCTTCTTGGCCTGGCGGCGACGCGCGTAGTCGATCACCAGGCTCCGCATGGCCCGGGCGGCGTAGCCGAGGAAGTGGGCCCGATCCACAAACTGGGCCTCGCTGCCGGAGAGCCGTAGATAGGCTTCGTGCAGCAGCGTGGTAGTTCCGAGAGTCAGCCCGTCGGAACCCTGATGAAGCTGACGCTCGGCAACCAGATGGAGCTCGCGATAGAGCACACCAAAGAGCGCGTCGATGGCGGCGGGGTCACCGGCGTTTGCCGCAGGGAACAGATCTCTTAAGGGAGCGGCCACGGATGAGTTCCTCGGGATGACCAGCGGGATACCCGATCGGACCCATGACCATTATGTGATGCGCCCCGGCCGCCGTCAATCCGGCCGGGGGCGGGAGAAAGACAACGGGGCCGCGATTGCGACCCCGTTGGTTCTGCCAGCCTCAGTACATCCCGCCCATGCCGCCGCCACCGGCGGGCATGGCAGGCGCCTTCTGCTCCTCCTTCTTTTCCACCACCACACACTCGGTGGTGAGCAGGAGGCCCGCGATCGACGCGGCGTTCTGCAGCGCGGTGCGGGTGACCTTGGTCGGGTCGATGACGCCGGCCTTGACCAGATCCTCGTAGGTGTCGGTCGCCGCATTGTAGCCGAAGCTGTTGTCGGCCGATTCCTTCACCTTGGCCAGCACGATCGAGCCCTCGACGCCGGCGTTCGTGGCGATCGCCCGAATCGGCTCTTCCACGGCGCGGCGGACGATGTCGACCCCGATCTTTTCATCGGTCGTGCCCTTGAGCTTCTCGAGCACCTTCTGCGCCCGCACCAGTGCGACACCACCGCCCGGCACGATCCCTTCCTCAACCGCGGCGCGGGTGGCGTGGAGCGCGTCCTCGACCCGGGCCTTCTTCTCCTTCATTTCGGTTTCGGTCGCGGCGCCGACATTGATCACGGCCACACCGCCGGAGAGCTTGGCCAGCCGCTCCTGCAGCTTTTCGCGGTCGTAATCGCTGGTGCTCTTGTCGATGGCAGCCCGGATCTCGCCGATCCGGCCCTGGATCGCATCGGCCTTGCCGCGGCCGTCGACGACGGTGGTGTTGTCCTTGTCCACCGTGACCCGCTTGGCGCGGCCCAGATCGTTGAGCGTCGCGTTCTCCAGCTTGAAGCCGACTTCCTCGCTGATCACCTGGCCGCCGGTGAGCACCGCGATGTCGCGGAGCATCTCCTTGCGGCGATCACCGAAGCCCGGCGCCTTGACGGCGGCCACCTTGAGGGTGCCACGCAGCTTGTTGACCACCAGCGTGGCCAGCGCCTCGCCCTCGACATCCTCAGCCAGGATGAGCAGGGGACGGCCGCTCTGCGCCACCTTCTCGAGCACCGGCAGGAGATCCTTCATCGCGCTGATCTTCTTGTCGTGGATCAGGATGTAGGGATCGTCCAGGACCGCTTCCATCTTCTCGGGATCGGTGACGAAATAGGGGGAGAGATAGCCGCGGTCGAACTGCATGCCGTCGACGGTTTCCAGCGTGGTCTCGAGACCCTTGGCCTCTTCCACGGTGATGACGCCGTCCTTGCCGACTTTCTCCATCGCTTCGGCGATCAGGCTGCCGATTTCCTTGTCGTTGTTGGAAGAGATGGCGCCGACCTGCGCGATCTCCTTCTTGCCGG
>DASSTY010000238.1:0-8602 GCA_035707585.1 Gemmatimonadales bacterium | reverse complement strand
GGAATGGCTCAGGGGCTCGTCATGTCGATTTTCGCCGATTGCTACCGGCGCACCGGCAACCCGATCTGGAAGGACCGCGCCTACGAGGTGCTCAATTCCTTCAAGGTGAACTGGGCCGACGGCGGTGTCCGGCTGGCCGATACCACCCACGGCTACTGGTGGGAAGAGTTCCATCCGATCGTCAAGGTGTGGAACGGGTCGGCCCAGGCGCTGATCGACGTCGGCTATCTCTGGAAGGTGACCAACGATCCTGAAGTCAAGCGGATGTTCGACCGGGGCATCGAGTCGCTCAAGTATTACACGCCCCAGTACGACACCGGCACCTGGACCATCTATTCGCTGACCCAGGGTCGCAATTCGGTCTTCTACAACCAGTTTGAGATCGAGCTGCTGGACACGCTCTACGACCTCTCGGGAGATCCCTGGTTCAAGAGCACCGCCGATCGCTGGCGCACCTACACGCCGCCTCCCGGCGTGAGCTGAGGCGGGGGTGCGAACGCTTGACCTCGCCCCCTGGCTCAGTAGCTTTCGCAATTCATGACAGCACCCGCGCCCTGGCCGGCCTCATTTGACGACCTGCTGCTTCGACTTCGGCGCGGGTGGAAGTCTGTCACCCTCTTCGCGGTGCTCGGCGCGGTGGCCGGCGCGGTCGCTGCCCTGCTCCTCCCCTCATACTATCAATCGGGTGCAGCCTTCGAGGCCGAGGCGCCCGCGATGCCGCAGCTCACCGGTGCGCTGGCGGGGCTGGCCTCCCAGCTCGGCGGGCTGCAACTGGGCGGAGGTCAGGCCAACCCCCAGCTCTTTGGCGATCTCATCACGATGGACGCCGTGGTGCGGCGGGTGGCTCAGGCAAAGTTCCCCTGGAAGGGAGATCACGTTCCGCTCGCCAACATCTACGGCTTTGAGAATGAACCGCCGGTCAAGCGCGACTACCACACCGCCGAACGGCTGAAGCATGCGCTCGGCACCGATGTGAACATTCGCACCGGGGTGGTTCGCTTCAACGTCGAAGCCCGCACTCCGGAGCTGGCGCTGGCGCTGGCCGATACCACTCTCGCGGTGCTCAACGAGGCCAACATCCGATTGCGGCAATCGCGCGCGTCGGCCGAAGAGCAGTTCAGTTCCGCCCGCGCAGCCGAAGCGCAGAAGGAACTGGCCGACGCAGAGCACGCCCTGTCGTTGTTCTACGAGCACAACCGGGTGACCACTGCGCCGGCACTGCAGCTGGAGGAAGGACGCCTCCGGCGGCAGGTGGATATGGCGCAGGATCTCTACACCCAGCTCCGGCTCCAGGCCGCGCAGGCCGGGATGCAGGCCGTCCGCAGCACGCCTGCGATCAGCGTGCTGGACCCGCCGGTCCTCCCCGCGCGCCGCTCCCGCCCCAACCGCCGTCTGGCGGTGATCATGGGCCTCCTGATCGGCGCCGCGATGGGTGTGGCGCGGTTGGCGGTGGTGGGTCGTTGGTCGTGAGTCGTGAGTCGTGACGCACGAGTCTGAGACGCACAGCCCACGTTTCATGACCCGCGACCCACGACCCACGACCGAAATTCGACAACTCACGCCTCGCGCTTACCAGCATCCAGCATCCCCAACATCCCATACAGCGCATACAGATTGGCGGTGTGGAGCGACAGCTCGGTGGTTCCCCCGCTGAGGAAGATCATTGCCAGCAGGGCCGCGGCTATGGCGTAGGATACGGCGGCTCGGTGCCGCGGTGCTTCGCGCGCCTTCCGGAGCGCCCAGAGACAGAGCAGCGCGCCATAGAGGATGTAGGCGGCGAGCCCGAGCACACCGCCCTCGAAGAAGAACCGCACGAAATCGTCGTGGGCATTGAATGGCTGGCCGGTATCCTGATTCACCACCGGGTTGAGCTGGGTGGTCATCCCGGCGCCGTGCCCCGCGATCGGATGCTCCATTCCCACCAGCACCAGCACACCCCAGTTGATCAGCCGCCAAGTGAATGAATTTTCCGAACGCCCGGCCAGCACTTCCTGGAACGCCTCCGGCCCGAGTGAAACGCCCTGGAATCGCCTGACGATGTAATCGCCGGCAAAGAGCCACGCAATCAACCCGAAGATCATCACGATGCTGAAGCCGCGGAGGAGACCGCGCCAGCCGAGCCGCCGGCTCTGCAGCAGCGGCATGGCCACAACCGCGGTGCCGAGCACCAGGATCGCGGTGCGGCTCAGCGTAAGCACCAGCAGCACCGCCAGCCCGGCACCCACCGCGAGCCGCCACAGCCGATTGAGCCCGCGAGCCGGAAGCGCACTGCCCAGCGCCGCCAGGATGAAGGGCACCAGATACTGGCCGAATGAATTGGGGTGCGAAAAGGTCCCCTGCAGACGGATGTGGCCGGCTTCGATGAATCCCTTGCCGGTAATGAGCTGCTGCAGTGCGAAATAGATCGGCAGCAGCGTGCCCAGTCCCAGATAGATCCAGCCGCGGCGCCAGGCGTGGGCATCTTCCTCCACCCACCAGAGCAGCAGCAGGAACGCGGCGACGATGCTGGCGACCCGCAGCAGTTCGCGAATCCCTTCGTTGGCCCCCAGCGCGCCGTACCACCGGGCGCCCGCTCCGGCCATGATGAGATAGGCGACGAAGAGCCATACGTGCGACATCAACAACCGCCGGTCGGGCCAGATCCGTTTGCGTTGCACCAGCCGCTGCAATCCCAGCACGCCGGCGAGGAGCAGCATGAGCAGCCCGAACAGCACTGCGGGGTTGATGGCGAAGACACTGGTCTCCAGGGTGCGGACGCTGAAGAGGTCGAGCGCGGGCCGCACCGCCAGAATCCCGAACACCGCCGTCTGCAGCGCCGCCTCGGACCAGCGCCAGGCGATCACCCCGATCGCCAGAGCCAGCGACGCGTAGCCCAGCCGAGGCACCGCGGCGGTGCCCGCCGCCAGCGCGATGATCAGCGCACTCCAGAGCAGCCAGGAGCGGGCGCGCCAGGGCGCAGATCCCGAAACAGCGGAGATGGATGATTCCATCAGCGGAACGACCTTCGGTGCGGGGCGGAGAGATCGAATGGTTATATTATGCCCGCAGCAAATCTAGCACCGAGCCGCCGGGTCCGAAGCCCGGCTCTGGAGCGCCCATCCGGACTGCATCTCCGCAGGATCATCGCGCCCTCTGGCATAACTCCGCGGCCCAGCTGCTGGGGACGATCGCCGCCCGCCTGAGCCGGGCCGGCGGCATCCTGATCTCGGCGCGCCTCCTGCCGGTAGACGATTTCGGCCGGATCACCGCGGCGCTGGCCGGCTATGAGATGCTCCGGGTGCTCGGTGAGGCGGGGCTCGATACCCGGCTGGTGCGCTACGTCGCCGGCGAACCGGCGCGTGCCGCCGTCGAAGTACGCCGCACCATCGTGCTCAAGCTGGCGATCTACGCCGCGCTCTTCCTCATTGCACTGGTCATCACCCGGGTGGCGCTCGGCCCGGCCGACCTCAGCGTGTTTGGCAGTCTGGCCATCGGCATCTTCGGCATGGCGGTGACCTTTTCCGTCCAGGCCGCGGCGACCGGGCGGCTCGACGCCAAGGGGATGCTGCCGCAGCAGGCGATCGCCGGTCTGGTATTCTTCGCGCTGGTGACGATGGCGGCCGCCGGGCCCGGCACGGCGTGGGCCACTGCCCTTGCCATCGGGGTGGCCGATCTGGCCGGCGGCGCCATCTTCCTGACCTATCTCCGCCGAGTTCCCGAAGCGTTCGCCGGAATCGGAGAGTTCGGCGCGGCGATCCTTCCGGCGCTGCGTTCCTGGCGCGGCGCCTTGCGCGAGTCACTGCCCATCGGCGGCACCACCATCGTCGGCACCGCCTATCTACGGATCGGCATCGGCGTGCTTTCGCTGGCGTGGGGCACCGCGGCAGTGGCGCAGTACGGGATCTCCTATCGGGTCGTCGAAGTCTTTCTGATGGCGAGCGCGGCGATCGGGGGATCGGCCTACGCGGTCACCGCGCGAGTCGAAGCCAGCGGCGGTGCCGGTGCCGGGCTCGACCTTCTCGCCACCATTCTGCGGCGCACCGCGCTGCCGATCTTTGCCGGCGGCGTCCTGGTCGCGATCGGCGCTCAGCTGCTGCCGCTCATCTTCGGCACCGACTATATCGCGTCGGTCGGGACCACCCGGGTCCTCGCGTTTGCGCTGCCGCCGATGTTCCTGAACGGACTGCTCACGGCCCATCTGTACGGCCGCGGGCGTTACACTACAGTGCTCCGGATCGCCCTGATCAACCTGGGGCTCAACGTGCTGCTCCTGGCGGCGCTGGTGCCCAGCGGTGGTCCGCCGGGTGCCGCGTTGGCGGTGGTCGCCACCGAATGCGGCAACACCTATCTCCAGAGCCGGGCGGCCGGTCTCGGGCGCGGCACCTGGGCCACCCGCGTGGTCGCGCTCAGCCTGATCCTCGGCGCTCTAACTTTTGCGATGAGCTATGGACGCTGAACCACTCGATGATGTCATGCGCCGCGCGGCCGCGTACGATCGCTCGGCGGTGGTGCGGGAATACCAGGCGCTGGCCCAGCTCCTCGCCTCTGCCCCGCCGGTTCTCGATCTTGGATGCGGATCGGGGACGCTGCTCGAGTCACTCGGCGCCCGCGGCGTGGAAGCAACGGGAGTCGATGCGTCGCCCAGCGCAATCGCCGCCTGCCAGGCGCAAGGGTTCACGGTGACGCGGAGCGACCTGTTCGATTTCCTGGCGAACGCGCCGGCCGAACAGTACGGCGGTGTCTTCGCCGGACACGTGGTGGAGCACATGCCGCCCGACAGCGCACGTAAACTCTTCGCCGAAGTGCATCGAGTACTCCGTCCCGGCGGCCAGTTTGTGCTGCTCACGCCCAACGCGCGGAATCTGTACGTCATCGGACAGGGGTTCTGGACCGATCCCACTCATGTGCGGCCCTATCCGCCGCAGCTGCTCCGCGCTCTGGCGTCGGATGCCGGATTCAGTTCGATGACAGTACGGGGATGGACCGAGGACCTGCCGCTGCGGCAGAAGTTGAGTGGGTGGTTCCGTTGGCTCGCCACCGGCGGGCTGCACCAGCCGGCCTCAACGCTCCTGGCAATCGCCCGCCGCTGACGCCGCCCCTGCTCCGGAGCCAAGCCCCAGCGCTTCGGCGGCGGTGGCGGCGGCAGCCTCCCAACTGATCGCCCTGGCTTCGCGCTGCGCCGCCGCCGCAAGATCGTTCCACAACCGCTCGTCACCGGCCAGCCGAAGCATCGCCTGCGATACCGCACTGGCCGTGAGCGGCGCCACCGCGATCCCGCCATCTCCCAGAAATTCCGCCATCGGCGAACCCGCCGCCACGATCGACGGCAGTCCGGCGAACATCGCCTCCGCGACCGGCAGGCCCAGCCCCTCGTATACCGACGGATAGACCAGCGCGAGTGAGCTCGCGTAATAGTTGGCCAGATCGGCATCGGCGGCGTCGGCAACCAGCGACACGTGACAATCCGGACCGATCCGCTGGATGGTTCGCGCCAGCCCGGGCGGAAATCGGCGGCTCAGGATGGTAAGCGGATGGCGCTCGCGAACCTCGGCGGGCAGCGCAGCATACGCCTCTACCAGGAGCGGCGTGTTCTTGCGGGGATGCGCCCCCACCGCCAGGAATCCGCGTCGCTCGCCAAATGGAACGGGCTCTCGAGGGATGACGAGCGGCGTACCGGCCGGTGGCAGCGCAACGGTGCGTCCGCGGGTGCGCGGCACCCAGGCGTGGAGTTCGCGTTCTATTGCCGGAGAAATGGTGAGCAGAAGATCGGCTTTCCGCACCGATGGCCAGGTGAAAAGCCAGCCTTTGATGAGATCCTGCCGATGGGTGAGCCGGGGAATGGCGACATGCGTCAGGTCGTAGATGACCAGCGCGTACCGGGAGGACTTGGGGCCGAACAGCGGAACGCTGCTGGCCAGTCCCACAAAGAGCGCACCGGGGTGGCTCCGCAGTTCGCGCGCCCCCACCCGCTGGGTCCACCGCTCCGCCTTCTGCGAGCCGTCGCCTTCGACCCAGCGCACCTGCCCGCCGATCGCGCCGCGCACATCGGGCGGCACCGGAAGCGGACTCAACAGCACCCACTCGGTTTCTTCAACCGGCGTGAGGCGGCGAAGCAACTCGAAGACGTATCGCCCGATGCCGGTGAGCGGATACGCCAGCATTCGAACGTCGGCCACGACCGTGCGCATCAGCCCGCTCCGGCCGGCGCTCGACTCACCGCAGCGCCAGCCGCGCCCGCTTGTCGGCGATCACATCGGCCACGATCTGTTCCAGCGGGGTCGCCGGTTTGTAGCCGATGAACCGCTCCAGCTTGCTGACATCGGGCACCCGGCGCTGCAGATCCTCGAACCCGACGGCGTACGCCTCTTCGTAGGGAACCAGCACGATGTCCGAGCTGCTCCCGGTCTGCGTCCGCACCAACTCGGCCAGCTCGCGAATGGTGACCTCGCGATCGGAGCCGATGTTGAATACCTCACCGACCGCATCGGGTGTTGCGATCAGTCGCAGCACCGATTCCACCGCGTCGTTCACATGCCCGAAGCAGCGCGACTGCTTTCCAGTGCCGAACACGGTGATCGGCTCATTCAGCAGCGCCTGATTGACGAAGTTCGGCAGCACCATGCCGTACCGGCCGGTCTGCCGGGGACCGACGGTATTGAAGAACCGGGCAATGATGACCGGCACCCCCTTCTCTCGCCAGTACGCCAGCGCCAGCCATTCATCCAGTGCCTTGGAACAGGCATAGGCCCAGCGGGAATGCAGCGTTGGGCCAAGATTGAGGTCGTCGCATTCATTGAACGGGATCTTGACGCCTTTGCCGTACACCTCGGACGACGACGCGAGCACCACCAGCTTCTGCTTCTTGGCAGCCGCTCCCAGAACCACCTCGGTGCCGCGCACGTTGGTTTCGATGGTGTGAACCGGCTGCTCCACGATGAGCCGCACGCCGACCGCGGCGGCCAGATGCACCGTGACATCACAGCGATCCACCAGCTCGGTTACCAGCGGCACATCGAGCGCCGACCCCACCCGGTATTCAAATCCGTCGCGCCCGACCAGATGGGCGATGTTGTCCATCTGCCCCGTGCTGAGATCGTCCAGCACGATGACGCGGTCGCCCCGATCGAGCAGCCGCTGGGCCAGATGCGAGCCGATGAAGCCGGCCCCGCCGGTTATGAAGACCTTCATCCCGCCTCCCCTGGGAGTGAACCGGCCGGGCTCACCGCCCGCTGCCGTTGAGCCAGTACGCCAGCGTAGATCTCGCGCAGCTGCATTGCGACTGCACCGCTCCTGAGCCGTGGCGGCAGGAGAGATGGTGGCACGGTGTCGAGAGCGACCGGCGCGGTGCCCAGCAGATCGGCCACTGCATCGGCCAGCGCAGCCGGATTCCGGTCGGTTATCCTGCCGCGCTCGGCGCTGTCCACGACCTGCGGCACGTCACCTACCGGCACGCTCACGATCGGCGTGCCGCAGGCGAGCGCCTCCTTGACGCAATTGGGCGAGCCTTCCAGATCCGAAGTCATCAGCAGGCAGTCCGATGCGCGATAATACCACGGCATCTCCGCTACGCTTACTTTCTCTGCCACCAGCAGCGTCACCTTGTGACCCCGCCGCTCCAGCTCGGCGGCGGTGGCTTGCGCCAGATCCAGCCGCTTGGTCGGCTGCCCGCCGCTGTTGACGAAGCCGAGCACCCATCCCTCGGACGGCAACGCCAGGTGCTGCCTCGCTTCTCCCCGCGGCCGCGGCGAGAAGAGGTCTTCGTCGATACCGCTGGGCACCACGTCGCTGCGGGCGCGCGCCGACGGCCAGAGGCGCGACTGCATCGCCTCGCTCTGCACCAGTACCCGAGCCGCCGCCAGGTTCAGCAGCTGGGTAGCGAGCACGCTCAGCCGGCTCTTGAAGGTGATCCGCCCCCGGCCGGTGGACTGTCCGTTGATATCGTCGCCATACAGCGTCACGACAAACGGTACGCCCTGGCCCGCCGATGGAATCGAAGTCAGTCCGTAATGAGCGTGGATCAGGTCGGGCCGGAACTCGCGCACCTGCCGGGCGATTCGCCGGCGCGCGTGCCAGTAGTCGGCCGCGCCTCGATGGCCCGACACCGTCTCCACCACCACCGCCATTCCCGCACGCTCGAGCGATGCCACCTGCCGCGCCACGAAAATCCCGAACGCCGGCCGCTCCGCCGTGGGATACATGTTGGTGGTGACCAGGACTCTCATGCCGGCTCGGCTCCGGGGACGCGCGGTAATATCAAGTCGCCGCTCCGGTGAGTAAAGCCGACCGGCGGGGCTGCCCGCTCCCGAGTGCGCCCTGCAGCCACGCTTCCAGGACGTACAACGACAATAATTGACGTGACCGTGGCAGGCCTCGATCACGCACCGACACCAGGAGCTGCCGCACCCCCGCTGGAGACAGTACCTCGGGGATCATCGCGTCGCCGCCGAGCAGATCGTGCTCGGCGTCGCGATGGATCCACTGGCCAAACCAGCGGTCGAGCGGAGTGGTGAAGCCGAGCTTGCGGCCCATTCGCGCCGCGGGGCCGGTCAGGGAACCGCGCAATTCGGGTGGGAGCAGCGGCGCCACCGCACGGCGATAGAGCCACTTCCGTCCCGCCATTTTC